>NZ_JAQJCG010000019.1:0-120815 GCF_030182565.1 Rhizobium centroccidentale
TTCGCGGTTTACGCTGGTGACGCGGGGTGGAGCAGCCCGGTAGCTCGTCAGGCTCATAACCTGAAGGCCGCAGGTTCAAATCCTGCCCCCGCAACCAATTACAAATAGGCCCGCTTCCAACGGGCTGCAGGCAAGCCCTTACAAAACACAAAACCCTCTCGAGGGCTTTTGATGCCTTTGACAGACGGCTCCATACCATTCAGATTCTGACCAGCTTAACCACGGAAGAGGTGTGAAGCAGGAAAACCGCAACTAAGTTTTGCCGAAACCCGTTGGTTCATATGCAGGCTTTCCAATTAGCCGATCTGTGACACAGCGCGGTGACCCTACCGGAAGGCAGATCTGTGGACAACTATGGCGCGTTCAATCTGTAGATGATTTCGCCGAAGAGAACACACTTGACTGGATTGGCTCTTTTGCGCCAGATTTCGTCGACGGCAGGGGGATATCTTGGCGGAAAGCGTTTCGACATCGTCGGCTGGGACATCTGGTCTGCGGCTATTTGGGCAGCTTGATCCAGACATATTCACACTGTTCACCGGCGCCAACCGCGCCCTTTTCGAACGGGCGGTACTTGCAGTTTACATGCGTTTCTACCGGTCAGATCTGTTGTTTCCCAGCCAGGCAGAGGTTGTGAATGGGATCTACGACTGCCTCAGCCGCGAGCCTGGCCTCTGGGCGGAAGACGAAGCCGCCATCGATCTGGATCGCCTGGTTTCGAGAACGGGCCGGCGGGTACGCCGCCGGCGCGTGGACGGCGTGGACGACGAGGCAACCGGAATTGCCATCAGCCGCAGCCGCCACATCTACAACCGTATGCTGCAGACCGGCTGGCTGGATGAAGCCAGTTACGGATTGAAAACGACCGTGGAGATGCCGTCGGGAGCGATGCGTCTGGCAGAGTTTCTGTGCTCGCTGAAAGAAGGCGCCGCCGAGCAGCTGGGCGGTCTGGTGATCGAGGTCCGCAATGCCATACGCGCGGTCGAGGAGAAGCCAGCGGAAAATGCGCTGGGGCTGAACAAGGCGGCGCGCGATGCGGCAGCTTTCGGGCGATACCTTCGCAGTGTCCTTTCAGCGCTGAGAGATATAGATCGCCAGGTTCTTTCCTCTGACACGCTTGCTGACCGCCTTAGGCATTATTTTGAGGATTTCGTCGAGCAGGTACTACTGCGAGACTACACGGCGATCACGACCACCGCCCATCCTTACCGCCATCGCCGCGCAATCCTGACGGCTCTTGAAAAGCTCGAAGATTCCAGCATCAATACGGACGCCATTGCAGATGCTTATCTTGAAGCGAAGCTGGTGCCGACCGTTATGGCAGGGCGCGATCTGGTCTATGAAGACATTGCCAGCATTCGCCGTGTGTTCGAGCGGATCGAAGAGGCGTTTGAAGCAATTCAGCGGCACCGCGCGAGACTTGAAACCAGGCTCCGCAACGTTGTCCGCTATGCTGGCAGACGCACCAGTTTTCTTCAGCGCAGTGAGCATCTTATCCAGAAGCTGGACGAGGTAATGTCGGGCTGCGCCGGCAATGTCACGATCCGCGGACCACTTGAGCCTCGCATACCCGTTATTGCGCCCGGTTTGCTGGCGAAGCCGCGTGGCGCACGCCCCGCCCTATCTGATGGCGACTTTTCGATGCCGCTGCCCGATCCGGTCATGGAGAAACGGCGGATATTGGAAAGGGCCTATCTCGAACGCCTCATCATCTCGCCCGCCAAGGTCAGCCGGTTTCTGGAGCGGCGCATTGTCCCGTATGGTCAGGCACATGGGGCATCTTTGCGCATTGAAACCGTCGATGACTTCCTCGCCTTCGAGGCCCTGCGATTGCTGGTCGCCAGCGGTCTCGGCGCCGATAGCGGCTCCCGGCTGTCGGTCGCGATGCGGAGCCGCTTCGAGTTCATTCGTGATGAGACGCGACCCATCTCGAATGACTGGCTTGAGTGCCCGGGCTTTATCGTCAAACGCCTCGATGGCGACGTTACACTGGAGATCGGCCATGCTTCATGAATTCGCGAGACTGGAAGAAGCCAATCCGCGCGACGCTGAGCGTGTCACGCGGCTCATTGCGCATCTGATGCGCGATCAGTTCGTTCACGTCGAGGACCGTGGGTCGGCCAGCCTGATGGAGACCTTGCATCGCCCCGCATTGAAGGCTCTGGTAGAGGCATATTTCGACGTAGCAGGCTATCGCCTAGTGCACCGCGAAACCGAAGGATGGGCTGGGATTCTGCCTGATCCGGAGCGGATAGTGTTGCCGCGAATGCGCACCGACGACACAGTCATGCTGCTGGTCCTGCGGCGTCTTTGGGAAGAAGCTTTGCAGCGTGGCGATATCGAGGACAAGGGCACGGTGCGTACGAGCCTCAACGAAGCCTATGCCGCCTATCAGGAGATCGTCGCCGGCGTGCGTCGCGCCAGTCTTCCGCCAGCCGCTTTCCGGGAGGTGCTGGAAACGCTGGAAAAACGCGCAATGGTTCGATTGGGACCGTTCGATTCTGACCTGCAGGATATGGATCTCGATATTCGCGCTCTTGTCGCGACACTCGCGGGAGACGACTTCGTCGCGTCACTGGAGGGCCTCCTTGCAGGCGTCGCCATTCCGTCTCCGGAGGCAAAAGACCAGGCAGCCGCGGCGGTGGTGTCATGATAGAACTCAGGCGAATTGTCCTGGTCAACTGGCATCTCATGGCGCGTGCCGATCTGGATCTGGCTGGCGACGCGGCAATTCTTGGAAAAAACGCCGCGGGCAAGTCGACGATTATCGATCTCATCCAAGCGGTTATGGCTGGCGGCTCGTCGAGGCTACACAAGTTCAACCGGTCGGCAGGCGAGGGTACCCAACGGTCGGAGCGCACCCTTGCCGGATACTGCCTTGGCCAGCTCAACGACGATACATTTCTTCGGGATGATGCGCGGAGCTATATCGCGCTGGTCTTTGAAGACCCGGATGGGCGGCGGCCGGTGACGCTGGGATTGGCGATCGAAGTGATGCGCGGGCAACCAGCCGATATCGTCGGCCGTTTCGTCGCGGATGGTGCCCGGCTGGATTCGGCAATGCTGACCGATGAGACGGATGGAGTGTTGCGACCGGCGGACTGGCGGGTTGTGAAGCGGCGGCTGGAACAGGCCTGCAATACGTCCAATGGCCAGCTTCACACGCATGAGGATGGCAGGACGTTCATCCGCGAATACATGCGCATACTCTTCACGAACAAGCTGCGCGGCGATCCTGAGCGGTTCATCCGCACCTTCGTCGTGGCGCTGTCTTTCACGGACATGCCGTCTGTCGAACAGTTCGTAAAGAAACATTTGCTGGAGCCAAACCCCATCAAGATAGACGAGCTGCGGGGTTCGATCGAGCGCTATCAGGAAATCAAGAAGACCATCGGCAGTCTGGAAGAGCGTCTGGAAGCGCTACGGTCAATCAGCCTTCAGATTCAAGAATATATCACGCTGCAGGACAAAGAAGCGACCTACCGGGCCATTGAAAAGACCGCGCTGCTCCGGGAAGCGCTAAGCGCTCTTTTTATCAACCTTTCGGATAGGAGGTTGAAGCAGGCCGAGTTGAGCTGGGCCGAGTCCGAACTCGACCGCGTGAGAGAAGAAATCGACCGGGAAATACAGACGCAGACCGCGATACGGGATCAATTGGCGGCGAGCGGCATACAAGGCCAGCGAAACGAGGTTGAAAGGCAGATCAAGGACCTCGACCGAGAGAGCGCCGTTGTTATGGAGAGGCTCAATCGGCGATACCTTTCAGCAGCCAGAGCCGTCGAACTGCTCAGGCTGCGCGATCGGCTGGCCGTCATCAATCCCGGCGAATTGATCCGCACTATCGGGCAGGTCGAAGAGGCCAGCCGTGGCGTCGCGCCGCCGGAATGGCCCAGAGACCCTGTTGGAATGGAGACAATGCTTGCCGCTGTGGCGGAAGCAGCCCGCTCGGGCATGGAGAAGGCCAAGCAGCAGCGTGACGAAGCAATCTCCCAAAAAGGTGAAGTCGAAAGAGATATAAAGCGCGACAGCGAACAACTCGAAGCCGCACGGCAGGGGCAGGTACTCCTCGATCAGGTAACCGTGAGGTTGATGGAAGCTCTGCGCCGCGAGGGTATGCGCCCCCGAACACTCTGCGAGGCCGCAGAAGTGGTCGATGAAAACTGGCGCGCTGCCGCCGAGTCGCTGCTGGGGCGCGACCGGGAAACGGTCATCGTCGATCCTGAGCATGCCTATCGGGCGACCGAGATTTTGAGGCGTGGCAGGGGCGACTATCCTGGCTGCCGTGTCGCGAATACCCGAAAGCTTCAGTCCCGCTCCAATATCTCGGAAAGCGGAACACTGGCCTCGGTCATCAATAGCGATGATCCACTCGTCATGGCATTCGTTGTGTTCAGGGTCGGGAATGTTCGTCTGGCAGCTAGCCAAGAAGAGCTTCTGTCCGGAGGCCGTGCCGTTATGGTCGACGGTGCTTATCATGATGGTCTCGTCACGGAGGTGCGGCGCGCCCAGGGGATGAAGATCGGCCGTGCCGCAGCGCCACTCATGATCGCGACGCTACAGCAACGGATCACCGGGCATACCGATCTCCTGCAGGTCCATCGTGGCAAGGAGCGCTTCTTCGACGATGTTATGCGCCGGCTTGAACAATGTGCCCAGCCGGTCGCGGATGCGGATAGGCTGGAAAGCATCACCACAGCCTACAGCGACCTTGCCGAGCGGCGAACCGAAGCCCGCGACCGCCTCGGAAGGATCGCGGCGCAGGTTGATCCGCGACTCACGGAGGCTGAAGCGCGCGCGACTCGCGCGATCAAAAGCCTGAATGAAGACCGGGATAGACTTGTGTTTCGACGCGCGACTCTAGAGGCTGAGCTTAAGCAGCTCGACGAAAAACTGCGCGGTGGAAATAATCAGCCGGGTTCGTGGCTTGCCTTGAACCATCATCGCCGCCAGTTCAAAATCGAGATTCATTCGGTAGGCCACTTCCAGGCGGTGCGGAAGCGCTATGCCGAATTCGCGTCGCGCTCACCCCGAAAGATCGCAGAGGATATGGCCAACCGGGCTAGTCAAGCCCGGGAGGACTATCGGGAACTGGAGCATCAGATTAGGGCTGCGCTCGGCCGCTACGCAATGGCTTTCCCGGATCCGCTTGAAGGCTACGCCCAGGCGCTCATTACTGGGGCCGTCAGAACTTGGGTAAACGACGGTATTGCTACACTTGAGGGGAATGAGCTTATCCGGTACCGGCAACTGGCCGATGAAATCGCAGATCATGTCACGTTGCTGTTCAAGACCACGTTCATTCATGAATTGAACAGCCGGTTTGGGCAAATGGAAGTCGAGATGGACAGGCTTGCCAAAGCACTCCGCTCCCGCCCGTTCAACAATGAAACCTACAGTCTCAAGGCTTCTATCAAGCAGGAGTTCGAGGATATTTACCGTCTCGTGCGCGATAGCGAGACCGACGACAGTGTGCTCGACGCATTGTTCGGACGTGCCCCGCCCCGGGATGAGCGGCATGGCAGGGCGATCCTGCAGGTTGAGCAATTGCTTGCGGATGACACCTTCGACTTCAGCGTCTTTCAGGAGTACCAGAATTACTTTACCTATGATCTGAAGATCTCGGACGCCGCCTCTAATCGCACGACGAGTTTCGATCGACGGCGTGGCGTTGCCAGCGGCGCCGAGCGGCAAGTGCCGTTCTATGTGGTGATCGGCGCTGCGCTTTCCGTCGCCTACCATGGCACGCGGCAGTCGGAAGATCATATCGGCATGGGCATGGGACTTGCGGTCTTTGACGAGGCCTTCAGCAAGATGGATGGGCCGAACCAGCGTACGTTGCTCGATTTCTATCGCGACATCGGCCTGCAGGTCGTCATCGCCGCGCCGACCGAGAAACGCGCCGTTGTCTATGAAAACCTGAACTACATCATCGATATATTCCGTAGCGGCGATGTCTCCATGGCGGAATCCATCAAGATAAAAGACAGAGCCCGCCGTGAGATGCGCTCGGCCAATCCGCAATATGTGACGAATGAGGAGTTGGCGGCACGCTTGAGCACGGAAAGCCAAGCCGCAGAATGAGCCGCCAGCGCTTTTCCGACATTGTCTCTCTGATCGATCACTTGCTCGACAGGTATGAGAAAAATCCGGACGCAAGCCGTTGGATAGCGGCGATTGATCAGGATGATCTGACCGTGAATGCCGGCGACGCATTCGCAGACGACCTCACCTCTCTGGAGAGGGACGGTGGAGTGGAGATCGTTTGGACCGGTCCGAAGTGGGAACGGTCTATCAAGAGCGTGAAGCTTCGCGATCCAGCCATTCTTTATCGACGCATCGAGCGACGGCCGGCCTCGGAGTTTGCGACGGAATCTCTTGCTGTACTGCGGGCTCGCGACGATCTTCCGGCGGGTGCCCGGCTGCTTCTCGACGAAGCCGCTCTCGCGTGGAGCCGCAAAGCTTCGTACCTAGGCATAAGGCCGGGTGAAGGCAAAACGCTCGGTAAAGTTCTTCGCCTTGCGGTAGCGGTGTCCGAGCGTCTTAGTGAATTATCGGCAAGCGAGGTAGACTTTCGCAGTTTCTCACGACTGCGATCCGGAGATAGCAAAACGCTCGAGCGCAATCTCGGTTCGATCCTATCGGCAATCCCAAGGTTTTCCGCGTTGACCGAGGCGCAAGCGGCGCTGGATGCGGAAGAGCTTCTTGCCAGTGCCGGGATCAAGCGGCTTCCCCAACCTGTCCTCATTTCCGGGGTAATCTCGTTAGACAGTCAGCCATTTCCGAAGATGCCTTTTACCGGGATACCGGCCGAGTGCGCTGGTCGCATCAATCTTTCGAAAAGGCCAGAATATGTGATGACGATCGAGAATTTTTCTTCTTTTGTTCGCTACGTCCGCGAAGTCGCGCAGAGTGAAAATGGACTGGTGATCTATTCTGGCGGCTTTCCGTCGCGGCCGGTGTTGGAGACCATAGTAAGGCTGACGAAGCAGGCCTATGTCCCAGTTTATCATTGGGGCGATATGGATGGTGGTGGAGTGCGCATCTTCCGCTATATCGAGCAACGCCTCGCAGCGATCGGCGTACACTTGCGGCCACATATGATGAATGCCGACCTCCTTCGTAAGGTTGGTTCGAAAACGCAGGGTGCAAATCGCGTCGGCGGCAGCATGAGGGAGAGCGCAATTGAAGAGCTTGCCTTGCTGATCGAGCAAGCAGGCCTCGCGCACGAACAAGAGGAATTCGATCCTCAAAGTCCGCTTGCAACTTCACGGTATGTTCACGCGTAAGATTTTGAATGACACCAACTATGGCTGGCGCGATCTTGGCTTTCCTTTGAGGAACTACGTTCTCTTTGAAACTAACGATTAAAAGATAATCTACGTATCAGAATTCACAATTCTCCGTGGACTCAGGCCCCCGCAACCAATCTTCCCCTGAAATCAATCATCGCTGAAGCCAAGCATAAGCGCCAATCGCCATCCGTAGCTCCTCGGTCGCTAAAGCTCACCCTTCAGGCTCCAGAATACAGCATTGCTCCGGCACCGGCATGAGCACTGCGCTGCTTCCAGCAGCCATCGGCTCCGACAAGGGGCCATTGGCGACGATAGCGCCGGCCACCGTCTCACATTGATATTGATAGGCGCGGCCGAGATAAGTGCGTGTTCCCAGAACCGCCGGCAACCCATCACCTTCCCCCCGAACCGAAAGACCATCCGCACGGCAGCCAAGAACAAAACTGTCCGCAAGCGGTCCGAAATCTTCCTGCGATACCGTAATGCGCCCGCCGCCTGTGACCTCGGCTGTGACGGAGGCGCCTTGCCGCTCAACAACACGCAGCGGCAGCAGGTTTTCGAAGCCGACGAAGCGGGCCACAAAATTGTTGGCGGGCTTGCGGTAGAGGGTCTCGGGTGTGTCGAGCTGCATGATGCGGCCGGCATTCATGATGGCGACGCGATCGGAGATCGAGAAGGCTTCTTCCTGATCGTGCGTGACGTAGAGCGAGGTCGTGCCGTTGGCGCGCTGAAGCTGGCGGATTTCGACGCGCATGTCGACCCGGAGCTTGGCATCGAGATTGGAGAGCGGCTCGTCGAACATGAGGAGCGGCGGCTCGATGACGAGAGCGCGGGCGAGCGCGACACGTTGCTTTTGGCCACCGGAGAGGGCGCCGGGCAGGCGGTCACCGAGGCCGGAAAGACCGACACGCTCCAGCATGGCCGCTGCCTTCCGCCGGCGTTCCTGTGTCGGCATGCGGCGCTGCTTGAGGCCGAAGGCGACGTTCTCGAGCACCGTCAGATGCGGAAACAGCGCATAGTTCTGAAACACCAGGCCGATATCTCTGGCATGCGCCGGCAGCGTCGTCAGATCGCGGTCGCCAAGGTTGATCGTGCCGCTCGTCGGCTGCAGGAAGCCGGCGACGAGCCGCAACGTCGTCGTCTTGCCGCAGCCGCTCGAGCCGAGCAGAGAGACGAGCTCGCCAGCCGCGATGGAAAGTGAAAGATCCTGCAGGACGGCGGTCTTGCCGTAATGGGCGCTGATGGAGTTGATGGAGAGCGATACGGTCACGAGCGGCTACTTTGTCAGGAAGGTGAGGCCCAGGGTGGCTTCGACGATCGCCATCACGGCGACGGTCACGAGCATCAACAACACGGAAACCGAGGCGATGGTCGGATCGAAGAACTGCTCCATATGGGCGAGGATCTGGATGGGAAGGGTGGAGATGCCCGGGCCTGTCAGGAAGACCGAGACCGAGACATCGTTGATCGACGTGATGAAGGCAAGAATGAAGGCCGCGATGACGCCGGCGCGGATATTTGGCAGCACCACCGTCATGAAGGTCTTCAGGGGCGGGCAGCCGAGGCTGATGGCAGCTTCCTCGATCGAGAAATCGAAACTTGCGAAACTGGCGCTGACGACGCGCACCGAATAGGGCAGCACCAGCAACGCATGGCCGATCAGGAGGCTTGGGAAGATCGGCAGACCGAGTCCGATCGTGATCGATTTCATCAGCGAAAAGCCGAAGACGATTTCCGGAACGAGGATCGGCAGCACGAAGAGCGTGGAAAGCCAGCGCGGCAGTTCGACCCTGTAGCGGCTGATGGCATAGGCGGCAGGGATGCCGATCAGCAGCGAAAGTGCCGTTCCGAGGAAAGCGAGCTCCAGGCTGGTGATCGCCGTCGTGCGGAAGGCTTCGATCTGAAAGATGTTCGAGAACCAATGCAGCGTCAGGCCCTGCGGCGGGAAGGTGAGATAGGTCGTGTCGCTGAAGGCGGCGCCGACGATGATGACGAGCGGCGCAAGCAGGAACAGGAAGACAAGGGCGGTGAAAGCGATGAGCGTGGGATGGACGGACTTTGTCATGGTCACACCGCCATCGGGTTCAGCCGTTGTGCGAGACGGCTCATGATTGCGACAATACCGATCGTGACCACCACCATGATGGCGGCGATCGTCGAGGCGCCGACCCAGTCGAAGGTGACCATGGCGCGCTGATAGAGGAAGGTGCCCATCATCATCTGCTTTTCGCCGCCGAGCAGCTGCGGCGTGGCATAGGAGGTGAAACTGCCGGTGAAAACCAGCACTGCGCCGACGATGAGACCGGGTGTTGCCAGCGGCAGGATGACCTGGCGAAAGGTCGCGGCCGGCGTGGCACCCAGCGAGGTCGCCGCCTGAATGAGATCCTGCGGTATGCCCTCGAGTACGCCCACAAGCGTCAGGATCATCAACGGCACGAAGAGATAGACCATCGCGACGATAACCGAGCCCTCGGTGTAAAGCATCGACAACGGTTCGCCGATGACGCCGATCGACATCAGGATGGTGTTGAGAATGCCATTCTTGCCAAGAATGATCAGCCAGGCAAAGGAGCGCACGACGACGCCGGTCAACAGCGGAAAGACGGCTGCGATGATCATCACGCTCTTGGCGCGGCCCGGCATCTGCGCGATCACATAGGCGGCGATGAAGCCGATGAACAGCGAGATCGCCGTCGTAATGAGAGCAACCTCGATTGTCCTGAAGAGTACGGTTCGGCGAAAACCGCTGGAGAAGAAAGCGACATAGGGGGAAAACACCCCCTTGGGTTCGCCGAAAGTCGCCGCGATCGTAATGACAACGGGAACGAGCAGGAAGAGCGTTACGGCGAGGATCGCCGGCGTCGCCAAACCCCATTTCATCAAATGTTTCATCAACCAAATTCCGTGAGAACGCCGCGGGATTGTGCGGCATGCCCTGTTACATGCCGAAGATCTCGTTCCAGCGATCGACCCAGTCCGACTGCGCCTGGATCAGCTTCTGATAGTCGATGCGGCTGAGCTTGGCGATCATCTCGGCGCCGTAGGTCCAGAGCTTGGCCTTTTCCGGCGGCAGCACCACCTTGGTCGAAACCGGGGCATCGACGCCCTGTTCGGCTTCCGCCTGCTGCACGTCCTTCGACAGGATGAAGTTGATGAACTGGTGCGCAAGCTCGACATTTTCCGAGCCCTTCGGAATATTGACAGTGTTGAGGACGGCGATATCGCCCTCTTTCAGGTTAGCCCAGGCCATCGTCGGGACGGCAGCGCGCAGCGATGACAGGACAAAATCCTGCGTCATCGCCACCTTGGCCTCACCCGTCGAGATCAGGTTTACCAGCTCGGAGCCGGTATTGTAATTCTTGACGACATTCGGCTTCAGCGCCTCGATGGCCTCAAACGCCTTGTCGGCATCGGCATAGGGATCGACGCCGGCAAGCATGCCGGCTTGGAGCACCGTCAGCGGCCCACCCGTCGTGGTGATGCCCGGAAGCGAAACGGCGCCCTTCAGGTCGTCGCGCCACAGATCGTTCCATGAGGTGATCGGCGGGTTCACCTTCGCCGTATCATAGACGATACCAATGCGGCCGATCGTGTAGGCGGGGCCGTAATTGCCTTGCGGCGCCTTTGCGATATCGTAGAGATCGGCAAGGTTGGAGATCTTGCTGCGGTCGACTTCCTGGAAGAGGCCCTGCTGGATGCCAAGCTGCGAATAGCTGTCCGTGAGATAGATGACGTCGACGCCCTTACCGCCGCGCAGCTTCAGCTTGTTCAAGCGATCGGCATTGTTGCCGGTTTCGAAAACGACATCGCAGCCGCAGATCTTCTTGAAAGGCTCGATGATATTGGCCTGCATCTTCTCGCCATTATAGCCCCACCAGGAAATGGTCAGCGTCTTTGCCTGGGCGAAGGCCGGCATGGCTGTTGCCACGGCAAGGAAAGCAAATCCCGCGACGCGGGCAAGGGAGAGGCCTTTCATTCTCGAAATCCTTTTGGTGAGTGAAAACGGGGCATATGTTTCAAGCTTCTAGGATACTATTTTTCGAGCACCGGCTTTACAAGCCCAACAAATGGGCAGGGTGGTGGTTTTTGCATTTCATAAGATGAATATACTGTGTTGTCGTGCACAATACTGGCTTATTGAAGTGCCTGAGATCATTAGGCTTCCTTGATCCAGTTCGGTCGGCTTTACAGGCTCGTGCGTCATCTTTACCCTCGGCTGATCGATTTCACTGGCAGGCATGCGTCTCATGGCATCCCCGAAAACAAAGCTTCCCGACGATCTGCTGATCAATGCGGCGGACGAAGTGCTGATCCGTCAGGATCTGACGTTGACAGCGCTCGGCCGCCGTCCGGCGGATCGGCTGCTGCGCGTCGGCAGGCTTTTGGATGTGCATAGCCGCACCTGGCTAGACGATCAGGAAATCATCATCAAGGGCAGGCGTATCGCCTATGTCGGCCCTGCAGGCAGTTATCAGGGCGAGGTGAGCGAGCGCGTGGACGAGCCGCATCTCGCAGCCGTTCCCGGTTTCGGCGAAGCGCACAAGCATATCGAAAGTTCGCATCTGACGCCGGAATGGGAAGCGGCTCTGGTTATGCCACATGGTGTCACCTGGACTTGCGAAGCGAGCCATGAATTTTCCAATGTGAATGGCGCCCGCAATCTGGAATTCTGGCTGGAGCCGCGCCGCCGCGGCTCGCCGATTAAGATATTCCCCCTGCCGGGATCGGCCGTTCCGCCGACCGCTTATGAATGGGGCGGCGGTCATTTCGGCTATGACGAGCAGAAGTCGTTTCTGAGTGAAAGCCTGATGGTGGCCGGCCTTGACGAGGTCATGGACTGGCCTTCGGTCAGCAATCCCGAGAATCCGGCTTACGATCGCCTTTGGAGCATGATCCGGGCGACGTTCGAGCAGCGTGGCGTCGTTGAAGGCCACGGCGCGGGCCTGCGTGATCTGCCGTCGATCAATGCCTTTGCCGGCGCCGGCCTTGCCTCAGATCACGAGGGCTGGTTCCTCGACGAGATCTGGGAGAAGCTGACGCATGGCCTGTTCATCGAGCTTCGGCCTCATTCCCTGCCCGAGGTCATCAAGGGGCTGATCGAGAAAGGCCTATCCGACTGGTCGCAGATCGCCTTCGTTACCGATGATCGCAGCGCCAGCGATACGCTGAAGATCGGCGCGACGGATCATAATGTTCGCCTTGCGATCGAGAATGGATTGGCACCCGAAATCGCTATTCAATGTGTGACGATCAATCCCGCTCGGCACATGCGGCTGACACCATGGGTCGGCTCGATTGCGCCTGGCCGCTTTGCTGATATCGTGCTGCTGGATGACGTCAAAACGCTGTCGATCGCCAAGGTCTGGGCCGATGGCAAGCCGGCAGCAGAAGGCAAGGTCTTCATCGGCGTTCGCCCAGAGATTGACTGGCCGGCATGGGCAACACGGACGGTCCGCATCGATCGGATCGTCATGGCGGAGGATTTTCGCATTGCCGCCCCGTCGGACACGGCCACGGCCAAGGCTGCGCTGCTGCGGCCGTTCCACTGGGCCGATGATTTCATCACCATGGATCTGCCGGTCCGCAATGGTGCCGTTGAGCGCGACCATGATCGCAACGTCACGAAATTCGCGATCGTCGACCGTTTTTCCGGCGAGGCCAAGGTCGCGCGCATGTTCTGGCTGGGAACTGGGCCACGCACGCCGGATACGGCACTTGGCGCTACACTCGGTCACGATAAGCACAATATCTGGGTTGTCGGCTCCTCCGACGAAGCCATGGCCATGGTTGCCAATGCGCTGAAGGAGCAGCAGGGCGGCTGGGTGCTGGTTTCGGGCGGCAAGGTCCTCGCCCGCGTCCGCTATGAAGTCGGCGGCTTGATGACGGCGCGTTCGGCCGAAGAGCTGGATGCGGAGATGCAGGCGCTCTATAAGGCTGGCGCCGAGATCGACTGGATGTATGAGCCGACCTTCTCGCCGCGCTGGTGGCCGGGCTTTCCCGAACGGCTTTCCTTCGCGACGCTCACTTGCGCGCCCTGGCGCTGGGTTCTGGTTGCGCCCTCCGAACGGGCGCCGGAAGGCTTCGTCAATGTCGCGACCGGGGAAACCCATCCGATCGTCTGGTGAGGATATCCATTTTTCATATTCTGAATATCCGCCGCCACGCCATTGATCGGTGATAAGCTTCCCTACCGGGTGGATTGTGATCGGAGCTTGACGGCCGAAGTCGGCTCCTTAATTATCTATTTGGTTACTTATGTCGAGCCTCAGACCGCGGAAGGGTGGAGCATACCCATCCCTACGTCGAGTGAGCGGCAACCGGGCGGAGGAGGCTCTGGTGATTGCAGTTGATAGTGACAGCTCGCAGACGAGGTCGGCATTTTCCACGCTGGGATGTGCGGAATTCGAATTGAGTGAAGCGCTTGGATTGGCGACCAAGCATGGCATCGACGCCATCGAAATCCGCGCCCTTGGCGGCACTGTCGATCTGGTTGCCTATTTCACCGAAAGGTTCGGTTCTCCGGCCGGTCTGGCCAAAGTGCTGCAGGCCTCTCCCGTAAGCGTCTGTGCCTTCAATACTTCGCTGCGTCTTGTCGGCGCGACAGCCCAGGCAAAGGAAGAGTTCCTGCGTTATCTTCCATGGGCTGAGGCCGCCGGCGTTCTTTCGCTCCGGGTTTTCGACGGCGGCGAAACCGCCGACAGGGGCGAACTGGCCGAGGCGCTGGCGACGCTGCAATGGTGGCGTGAGACTGCGGAGCGTGAAGGCTTTCGTGCGGCTATGGTCGTCGAGACACATGATTTCCTTGCGTTGCCGGACGCTATTCCGCGCTTCCTTGAAATAGCGCCCGATTGCGCTCTTATTTGGGACACACATCATACCTGGCGCAAGGGCGGGCAAGATCCCGTCGAAACCTGGAAGCAGGTTCGGCGCAACACTCGACATCTCCACATCAAGGACAGTGTTTCTAGGCCGGGGCCGAGACTGCCCTATAGTTACGTGCTGCCCGGTACCGGCGAGTTCCCGATGCCGGCGTTGCGGTCAGCGCTCGATACCGATGGTTACGCCGGCATCATGAGTCTGGAGTGGGAAAGATTGTGGCACCAGGATCTGCCGCTTCTGGATCTGGCCCTGCAGGCGGCGCGGCAAAGCGGCTGGTGGTCCCAGGCGACAAGTGGTGAATAATTGTTGAAGAGTATTGATATTTTAATTTAGTTGTATGGGAGAAGGCTACGCGGAGATTGACTTTTGCAGCGCTAATTAATTAGTGTATTAGCAATTATTAAATAACTATCTCGTAGGCATGTCCGTGCCGAGTTGACTACGGTCTTCGGCGCAATATTTCCAGCTCGATGAAGGGGGCCTCAATGATTGAGGTTTGAGGGTGTCTGGAAGATGGAAGAGGCGGATTATAGACACCGGAATCCGATGTTTCGGCGGGAGGCGCGCCGTTCATCACCCGCTGCTTCCTGCTCCTGGATGTTCCTCGATCGCCGCGTCGCCCCGAAAGGGAAGTCCGATGAACGGTAGTGCAAGCCGCGAGGAGGAGGGGCATGGAGCCCTGATCTTGAAGGCGATCGCCGAAGGGGGCCTGGGTTTTGCGGCACAATGGATTCATGATGCTGCAAATGTCGGCAAGGTGTTCTACGCGGAAAGCCTGGCGCGCGTAACGGACTCGGACGGAACCGTGCACACGGCCGGCACCTTCGTCTCGCTGCTCGAGCGGCAGGATCGCTGGTTCGATCTCGATCTGCGTATTCTGGACATGGTGCTGTCCGATCTGGCTGTGGATGAGGCACTGGTTCTCGGTTTCAATCTCTCCGCCGCCAGCCTGTCGCACTCCGATCGGTTCGCTGAAATATTCGGCCGAATCAGCCGCCGTCCGGAGCTTGCTTCGCGCCTCATCATCGAGGTCACCGAAAGTTATCCCGTGGTTGGCGTATCCATCGAGCGCATGAAGATGATCCGTGATCTCGGGTGTCGTATTGCCATTGATGATTTCGGCTCCGGCTTCGCCACGCCAGCGTCGCTGTTGCAGGTACCAGCCGATATCATCAAGATCGATGCAGCCTTCGTGTGGGATAACAGGCGAGGCCGCGACGGAAGCGACAGCCTCTCCCATCTCGTCGGTTTTGCCGCCTGCTTTGCTCCCTTCGTCGTCGTAGAGGGTATCGAAACCAGCTCTCAGCTCGATGTGGCGAGGGAAGCGGGCGCAACGCATGTACAGGGCTTCCTGCTGTCGAAGCCGGTTTCCTTGGCCCAGCTCCGGCGCTACAAGCGGAAAGCCGTCTTGCGGGGGGTGGAATGATTGTTCCTGCCGCTTTCCCGCCGGATATGGCCGCGATCTCCAAACCTTATGCATGGCGTATGTCTGCCGGTCTTTCGCCGAAGCCTGCCATCAGGGCTTTGCAGGTGACGTCATGATCAAGCACCCGGCTTTCACATCGGCCTATCAGATCTCGGCGGCCCGAGCGACGAGCGAGCTCAAGGCGAAGACATTGCTGCGCGCTTTTGTGAGCCGGCTTCGCATCGCCTTTTCCGGGAGCGGCGAGTTGGCCGCCACATTCGTCGGCGGAGCCGAGCCGCATGTCCTAATCTGCGATCAGGCGGCCGAAGCGATTGGCCGCGTAAGCATAGATGCCGAGACCGGACTCTATGTCCTATGCGAGCTCCGCGGTCATGCTGACGACGTCGTCATCGTGACCGCGAGCGAAAATCGATTGATCGAGGAGATTACCCTCCATCTTGGCGATGGCCGTTTGCTCCAGGGAGCGGTCGATACCGCCGTCAGCAGCCTTGTGGGCCAAACGATGGAGGATGTCGAGCGCAAGCTCATCCTTCAGACGCTGCAGCATTGCGGCGGTGATCCCACTCATACGGCGTTCATGCTCGGCATGCCGCTCGTCACTCTTTGCAACAAGCTGGCGGTCTACTTCTCGGACCCCGCCGACGAACTGCCGCAGACTGTTGCGGATACGGGATACGGAGCGAAAAGCTACCGGCTGTGATTGCGCACGCATTTCATGCGGACGCATTGTGCCCCGGTTGTCAACCGGGATCGCGCCCCTGGAACAGGGCGCAAATCGAAACGGCGCGCTGCCCGGCTGCGGGTATCGCGCATAATGCAATTCGAGCGGGGCGGCGCACGAGGAACCAAATGAGATCCGGGAAAAGATCATGGATTCTTTCAGCGAGAGAAAAGACCCCGTACCCCAGAAGACGCCTGCTTTGTTCGATGGCTGCGTGAAGATCGTTTCGGCCTATGTCAGCCACAATGCCATCCCTGTTCACAGCCTCCCCAAGCTTATCAAGGATATTCACGAGGCGCTGCAGGCATTGAATGGGTCGGCTTCGATCGTCGATCGAAGCAATCTGGTGCCGGCGGTGGATTTGAAGAAATCGGTGACAAACGACTACATCGTCTGCCTCGAGGACGGCAAACGCTTCAAGACGTTGAAGCGCCACTTGCGCGTGCATTATGGCATGACGCCCGAGGAATACAGACAGAAATGGGGACTTGCTCCCAACTATCCGATGGTTGCGCAGAATTACGCCCACCGTCGTTCGGAACTCGCCAAGATTTCCGGCCTCGGTGCGAATGGCAGCAAGAGGGAAGGCGTCGGCTGAAGCAATTCGCAACAGGCGCCTCACGTGCTCCTGACGGCGTGGCTTCGCTCCATGCGAGTGCAGGCGGAATGCTGCAAATAAAATGGCGCCCCTTCAGGAGCGCCATTGTCTTATCGAGACTGTCCGACGTCTTTACCGACGAGGATTAGAAGACCTGGCGCAGCACGATGAACAGCACGAAGGCAAGCGCGATCGAGGCCGGTAGCGTCAGGATCCAAGCCATCAGCATGTTGCGCACGGTCGACCATTGAAGGCCGGAACCGTTGGCGGCCATGGTGCCGGCGACGCCGGAGGACAGGACGTGCGTGGTCGAGACCGGCAGGCCGAGATGGTCGGCGGCGCCGATGGTGAGCATGGCGACGACTTCGGCGGCAGCACCCTGGCCATAGGTCAGATGCGTCTTGCCGATCTTTTCGCCGACGGTGACGACGATACGCTTCCAGCCGACCATGGTGCCGAGGCCGAGTGCCAAGGCGACGGCAACCTTCACCCAGAGCGGGATGAACTTGGTCGCGTGATCGACCGCGGCATGATAGTTGGTCACGGCCTTCAGGTCGTCGGCGCTCATCGGCAGCAGTTTCTGCTTGTCGATCAGCTTCAGCGATTCACCGATCAGGTAGATGTCGTTGCGAACGTTGCCGACGAGCCCGTTCGGCAGCTTCTCGACGCTTGGATAGGCTGATATCTCGGCGCTGGTGGCGTGAATATAGGCCTGGAGCGCCGGCGTCGTCGCGTCCGTCCAGGTCTTGCTCTTGACGGCGGCGGCGACCGCGGCCTTCGGATCGGCCGACGCCGCAACGCCGGGCTTCACATATTTGCCGAGCACCGTCTCGACTTGCGTGGAGGCGGTTTTGTAAGCTTCGAGATAGTTGACGTCAGGCGTCTTGTTCAGCGCGAAGGCTGTGGGCACGAGACCGATGAGGATGAGCATGATCAGGCCCATGCCCTTCTGGCCGTCGTTCGAGCCATGGGCGAAGCTGACACCGGTGCAGGTGAAGATCAGCAGGCCGCGGATCCAGACCGGCGGCGGCGCATTGCCCTTCGGCGCTTCATAGAGTTCCTTGTTGCGGATCAGCACCTTGGCGACCAGCAGCAATATTGCAGCCATGGCAAAGCCGATGATCGGCGACAGAAGCAGCGACATGCCGACGCTGCTCGCCTGCGACCAGTCGACACCGCTGGTGGCGGAGCCGGCGGGCGCCAGGAACTGGTTGGCGAGACCGACGCCGATGATGGAGCCGACGAGCGTATGCGAGCTCGAAGCCGGCAGGCCGAGATACCAGGTGCCGAGGTTCCAGATGATGGCGGCCGTCAACAGCGCGAAGACCATCGCCAGACCGGAGCCGGAGCCGACCTGCAGGATGAGCTCGACGGGCAGCAGCGCCAGGATGCCGAAGGCGACGGCGCCTGAAGAGGTGAGAACGCCCAGGAAGTTGAAAAAGCCCGACCAGATAACGGCGAATTCGGCCGGCAGCGAGCGCGTATAGATGACGGTTGCCACAGCATTGGCCGTATCGTGGAAACCGTTGACGAATTCGAAGCCGAGCGCGATCAGCAGTGCCAGACCGAGCAGGATCCACGGAACGGCGGCGGCTTCGGCAAGGTCGCTTCCCAGGGCATAGCCAACATAGGCGAGACCGGCCAGCACAACGACACCGAAGATCGGCAGAAACCATTTTGCCGAACCACCGGCGCCGTGAATTGGATGGTTGGCATTGCCACCCTCCGACGTGTTTGAAGCGAGGTCGACCATCCCAAACTCCTTTATGGCAATTGATATCGTTGGTGTAAGCCTCCTTCATGAAACTCTCGTGACGCGCGAGCAGGTTGCGGCTGGCTGCAAAGACCGGCCAAAGTATGCTTTTTTGGCTGTGGGCAGGCGTTTGGTCTGATCTTGATTTCGCCGTCAAATGGCCTTTTTCGGTTCAGCCGGCGTTCATACCTTTGGGGGTTAAATCCCGCATGTAAGGGACTTGGATAGAGGGCCATCAAAATGAGATCGTCCGTGATTGCCATCGCTGCCTTGTTCGGCAGCTTGGTTGTATCTTCGGCAGAGGCAATGCCTATCCCAGCCGTTGGGACAACGGCCTCAGTGCCGATCGTAAAAGTTGAC
Source organism: Rhizobium centroccidentale (assembly GCF_030182565.1). Lineage (NCBI taxonomy): Bacteria > Pseudomonadati > Pseudomonadota > Alphaproteobacteria > Hyphomicrobiales > Rhizobiaceae > Rhizobium > Rhizobium centroccidentale. Next base: position 19,030 of record NZ_JAQJCG010000019.1, read on the forward strand.
TATGCCTGCGGTCGTGGCTGGCACCTGACGCGCTGGGGCGAATGCCGCCCCAATCGTTGGGGTCCGCCGCCCCGGCGCTGGGGGTACTACAGGCCGCCACCGCCGCCGCCATGGGGCTGGCACGGCCATCGCCATCATCGCGATGGTTGGGGCAACGACCGCTGGCGTGATCGCCGGCGCGACTGGTAAGATCAGAAACACCGCCGCACTTTGCGGCGGTGTTTTGCTGTGCGCAGTTCCGAAAAAAATGCGTTGCAGTTTTCCGTCCGGAATTGCATGAACACAGAGCGGTTCTTAAGGCTGAGCTTGCGGCCGTAACGCGCGCGCTCCGAGCCAGAGTCCCGCAAGAACAAGCAGGCTGGCCGATAAGATCGCAGCAAGGCTTTTCGCATGGAGTGCGATGTCGGCAAGTTTGGGCCGGATGAGATCGGCCGTGTTGAAGTTCTCGCCGCTGAATTTGCACAAGACGAGCGAGAGGTTGTTGCGCACGAGTGCCGCGTCGATATCGGAGACGAGATCGTCGACCGATGCCTTCTCCACTTTCATTGCTCGCATCTGCAGCAGCACCGCCTTCGCTGCGGCGAGATAGGCGTGGGAGCATTCGTTGAATGGGCTTTCCTCGTCGCTGACGCTGTCCGGCATCAGGCCCCAGAGGCAATAGGCGCGCTGGATCTGCGCAAAGTTCAAGAGACGGCGGAAAGTTTCGTCGGTATCCGACATGCTCTCGGCAAGCGAGACGATCCGCCCGTAATAGGGGGCGATCACAGCCATCTCGCCATGGGTGAGGCTAGGGATCGGGATGCCGGCCTGGCTGCCGGATGAGCCGCCGCCATGCGCGGCAACCGAAGCCGGCCAACCCGCAGCGATGAGACAGAAGATTGCAAACAGGACGCTGAGTGGATACAGGCGTCTCCCGCGCATGTTGCCATGCGCGGGATGCGATCTATTTACCACACTAGGCCCGGCGCAGAGCCGCATTGCCGTAGCGTGTCTGCGGCAGCAGGTGTTCCGCCCAGGCACCGAAGACAAGGCCGAGCGTCGTCCAGAGAATGGCGTGCATGCCGAGCGATGTGATGCGGAAGCGCCAGAGCACGACGGCGGAGAATTGCTCAGGCACTTCGTTGATCGAGGGAAGCAGATATTGGATCAGCGCGATGAAGACGAGGTAGCCGATTCCGGCGATGATCGCACCGTTCCAGGAGCCATATCGCGCCGCCAGCCTGCGACCGAAGCCCACGGCGACCATCATGCCGACGACGGAGGCAACGATCATGATGAAGAACAGTTCCGTTCTCGCACCGATCGTCTCGGGATTGCCGACGGCCGGCGGATTCGCCGGATACTTGATGTCGGGCACGAGAGAAATCGTCACGAAGGCGGCGAGCGCGAGCAGAGCTGCCGTGCCGCGCGCGCCGAGAGGGCTGACGCGGCCGTAGACAAAGGAAAAGACCAGCGCGAACAATCCGCCTATTGCGGTCGAGAAGATCACGCTGCCGGTAAAGAGGCCGATGCCCGCCTGTGTGGCGCGGCTGACGATTTCCGGTTCCGGCGCTTCGCCGGCCGCCTGTGCGGCCTTTTCCTCAAAGCCGATGGCCCAGTCGACCAGCGGTTCGCCGAAGATATGGGCGAAGGCAAAAACGAGAATACCGGCAAGGGCCCCGACGATCATGCCGCGGAGCAAAAGACGTCCAACCATGTGCTTGACCCCTTAGTGGCAGGGGAAGCCGAGAAGGTGACGGGCGTCATGCACGAATTCGTGCACATACATGCCCGAGATGAGCGAGGTCGCGCCTTCCTCTGCACCGATGAAATAGATCGCGAGCAGCATCAGCAGGCCGGCAAAAATGGCCCAGGGCAGAATTTGGCCGAGCGGAATCGGCTGCGGAATTGCGGTTGGGGCGAAAGTCGTGTCGGACATTGTATTTCCCTCTTGAAGAAAAGCGCGTTCCATTTGCGGAAGGGTTTTTGCGGGAAGGGTCTGGCTCTCGAAGGCGAAGCGTCCGTCATCGATTACAGTGGCGCGACCGCGCCGGAATTCCACCGGCTTCCGCACCCGCAAGTGCAAGTTTATATCTATTTGTAAAGATGGTTGTCAATCAAGCGCCACAGCGATGCGAAATCGCGACAAGAGCGCGGCAGGGGATGGAGTTGAGACAGTCTCATGAAAACGCGTTTGAGCTGGATTTGCCATGGGGCGACGCAAGCCAATCGGAATGGCTGCTTTCCGGATGACGAGCCCTTGGAGGCGAAGGCGGCTCAGCAGGTTCAATCCTTATCCTTCGGGCTGGGGGCGATCGATCGGGTCTGGACCAGCCCGGCTCTGCGTGCGCGCCAGACCGCCGCGGTTCTCGGTCTCGATGCCATCCCGGATGTCGCCTTGCGCGAATGCGATTATGGCGACTGGCGCGGGCAATCGCTCGCCGAACTGCATGAAAGGGACGCGGATTCCCTGGCGCTCTGGATGACGGATACGTCGGTCGCGCCACATGGCGGGGAAGCCCTCTCGTCGGTCATGAAGCGTGTAGGCGAATGGATGGGAAACCATATCGAGGATGCCGGCCATATCGTCGTCATCACCCATGCGAGCGTTATTCGCGCTGCAGTTCTGCAAGCCCTGCAGTCGCCGCCTGCGGCATTCTGGGCTGTTGATGTCGAGCCGTTCGGGATTGTCGAGATGACGAGCGACGGCCGACGCTGGCAGCTTCGTTTTCCGAAAATGACAATATAGAGCGGCACCGGGAAGTGTATGGAGGAGTATGGTGCCCGGAACTGCGCGAAAACGCAGGGCAGAGCGCCCGCTCTCCTGCAGCGGAAATGCTCCGGTGCTCAGCGGGTGGCTTTTGCCCGCTGCCGCTCGAAATAGACGAGATAGATGGCCAGGCCCAATGTCATCGCGGCCAGTCCATACCAGGTGATGGCATAGACGAGATGGCTGTTGTGGAAGGTGATCTGCGTCAGCCCGCCCACGGGCAATCCACCGGGATTTTTCGCATCGTCGGCATCGATGAAGTAGGGCGCCACGTTCTGCAACCCGCGAGCCTCGGCAATCGCTGCCACGTCGCGTGAATACCAGCGCTCGTCCGCCGGCACGTTCGAACGCAGTAGCGTGCCTTTGGGCTCACTGACCCTGAGTAGGCCAGTCACGGTCGTCTCGCCAGCAATTTCGCCTTCGGTGCGCGTCGCTGGATTGCGCTTCTCTGTGGGAACGAAGCCGCGGTTGACGATGACGATCGTGCCGTCTGCAAGCTTCAGCGGCGTCAGCACCCAATAGCCTGCGCCGAGCTCAGTCGAGGCATAGACCTGCGCTTGCCTGTCATTGAGGAAAATGCCGCTTGCCCGGACACGCTTGTATTCCGAGTTTTCTGCCGTGATATCGGCCCATTGCGCCGGACCGGGAGCCGGAACCGCCGGCGCATGCACGCGCGCATCGACCCTGGCGATCAGATCCAGCTTCCAGTGCAGCCGCTTCACCTGCCATGTGCCGAGCCCGATGAGAAGCGCCGTCAGAAGCAGAAGCAGCGATACCCAGATGGCAAGGGTCAGCATTGAGCGCTGCTTGCCGGGAGATGTGGTTGAGGAAATGTCGGTCATGGCGCTGGTTTCCGGGGGTAGGGCAATCGCATATGAAGCAGGTCGCTGCCGCACACACCTTCTCCCCAACGGGGGAGAAGGTGCCGTCACGCGGATGAGGGGGGCCTGCCGCGAGTACGAAAATCCATGAATTCAGGCCGGAAAGCCCCCTCATCCGACCCTTCGGGCCACCTTCTCCCCGAGGGGAGAAGGAGGTTCCGGTGCCGATCCGCACCATATGCAAAAGCCTTGGCGTCCTGGGGGCGCACCGCGCAGCATCCGGCGGAATTTCGCGCCGGGAAGAGGGCGGGCCTTCGCCTGAAGGCCCGCCGCTCGAATTTACGGCATGTTGCGCATCATCTCAGGCGACATGGGCATCATGTTCGCGTTGAGGTGATGCATGACCCAGAGCGACCCGGACAGCGCGATGATGACGATCACGATCGTAAAGATCAGCGCCATCATGTTCCAGCCGCCTTCCGAGCGGGTGTTCATGTGCAGGAAGTAGATCATGTGCACGACGATCTGGATCGCGCCGAGGATCATGACGATCGCCCCGGTGACGGCCGGATCGGAGATGACCTTGCCCATGACCAGCCAGAAGGGAATGGCGGTCAGGATGACGGAGAGGATGAACCCCGTCATGTAGCTCTTGAAGGTGCCGTGCGATGCCTCGTGGCCGCCATGATGATCGTGGCCGTGGGCGTCGCCGGAATGATGCGAATGGTCTGCGTTCGAGCTCATCCGAGAACTCCCATGAGGTAGACGAGGGAAAACACGCCGATCCAGACGACGTCGAGGAAGTGCCAGAACATCGAAAGGCACATCAGGCGGCGCTTGTTTTCCGGGATCAGTCCGTAGCGGCCAACCTGCACCATCAGCGTGATCAGCCAGACGATACCGGTGGTGACGTGCAGACCGTGCGTGCCGACCAGCGTGAAGAAGGCCGACAGGAAGGCACTGCGCTGCGGGCCGGCGCCATCGAGGATCAGGTGATAGAACTCATAGAGTTCGAAGAAGATGAAGAGCGCGCCGAAGATGCCGGTGATCGTCAGCCATATCAGGGTGCCCGACTTGTTGTTCTTCTCCATCGCCAGCATGGCGAAGCCATAGGTGATGGACGAGAAGAGCAGCATCGCCGTGTTGAGGGCGACGAGCGGCAGCTCGAAAAGGTCGGCCGGCGACGGGCCGGCCGCGTAGCTGTGGCCGAGTACGGCGAAGGTGGCGAAGAGGACTGCGAAGATCAGGCAGTCGCTCATGATGTAGATCCAGAAGCCCAGCATGGTGCTGCCTTCCGGATGATGCTCTTCCGTCAGGTAGAAGGCGGGTGTTTCGCCATCCTTGGGAGCGTGTGCGGTTGGGGTGGTCATAAGTCTTACACCTGTCCTGCGAGCTGTTTCGTACGCTCGTTCTCGGTCTTGACGACCTCGTCGGCGGGGATGTGGTAGTCGCGCTTGTAGTTGAAGGTATGGCCGATCGTGATGACGATCATCGCGACGAAGGTAATGACGGCAAGCCACCACATGTACCAGATCATGCCGAACGCGAAGCCGATGGAGAGAACGCCGAGGATGATGCCGGTGCCGGTGTTCTTCGGCATGTGGATCGGAATGAAGCCTTCAGTCGGCCTGACATAGCCACGGTTCTTCATATCCCACCACGCGTCGTGATCGTAGACGATCGGCGTGAAGGCGAAGTTGTAGGCCGGCGGCGGCGACGAGGTGGACCATTCCAGCGTGCGGCCGCCCCAGGGATCGCCCGTATGATCGCGAAGCTCTTCGCGCTTCATGAAGCTGACGGCGAGCTGGATCAGGAAGCAGGCGATGCCGATGGCGATGAGGCCGGCGCCGAAGGCGGCGATGATGAACCAGATCTGCAGCGACGGATCGTCGAACTGGCTGACGCGGCGCGTCACGCCCATCAGGCCGAGGATGTAGAGCGGCATGAAGGCGAACCAGAAGCCGATCTGCCAAAACCAGAAGCTCATCTTGCCCCAAAAAGGATCGAGCTTGAAGCCGAAGGCCTTCGGGAACCAGTAATTGACGCCTGCGAACATGCCGAAGAGCACGCCGCCGATGATCACGTTATGGAAGTGGGCAATCAGGAACAGCGAGTTGTGCAGCACGAAGTCGGCCGGCGGAACCGCGAGCATGACGCCGGTCATGCCCCCGATGGTGAAGGTCACCATGAAGCCGACGGTCCACAGCATCGGCGGCTCATAGCGGATGCGGCCGTGATACATCGTGAACAGCCAGTTGAACAGCTTCGCACCCGTCGGGATCGAGATGATCATCGTCGTGATGCCGAAGAAGGAGTTGACGCTGGCGCCCGAGCCCATCGTGAAGAAGTGGTGCAGCCAGACGAGGTAGGAGAGGATCATGATCACGCAGGTAGCGTAAACCATCGAGGCGTAGCCGAAGAGGCGCTTGCCGCAGAAGGTGGCGACGACTTCAGAGAAGACGCCGAAGGCCGGCAGGATCAGGATGTAGACTTCCGGGTGGCCCCAGATCCAGATGAGGTTGACATACATCATCGGATTGCCGCCGAGGTCGTTCGTGAAGAAGTTCGTACCGGCGTAGCGGTCGAGGGTCAGCAGAGCGAGCGTAGCGGTCAGGATCGGGAAGGACGCAACGATCAGGATGTTGGTGCAGAGCGAGGTCCAGGTGAAAACAGGCATTTTCATGAAGGTCATGCCCGGCGCGCGCATCTTGACGATGGTGGCGATCAGGTTGATGCCTGAGAGCGTCGTTCCGATACCTGCGACCTGCAGGCCCCAGATGTAATAATCGACGCCGACGTCTGGACTATAGGCAATGCCGGAAAGTGGCGGGTAGGCCAGCCAGCCGGTCTTGGCGAATTCGCCGATGAAGAGCGAGATCATGATCACGATTGCGCCGGCCGTCGTCATCCAGAACGAGAAGTTGTTCAGGAACGGGAAGGAAACGTCGCGGGCGCCGATCTGCAGCGGCACGACGAGGTTCATCAGGCCGGTGACGAAGGGCATCGCCACGAAGAAGATCATGATGACGCCGTGGGCGGTGAAGATCTGGTCGTAGTGATGCGGCGGCAGGTAGCCTTCGGATCCGTTGAAGGCGATCGCTTGCTGCAGGCGCATCAGCAGCGCGTCGGAAAAACCGCGCAGCAGCATGATCAGCGCCAGCACGACATACATGATGCCGATCTTCTTGTGGTCGATGCTGGTGAACCATTCCTTCCAGAGATAGCCCCAGAGGCGGAAATAGGTCAGCAGCCCGAGAACGGCGATGCCGCCGATGGCGACGCCGAGGAAAGTCACGACCAGAATAGGTTCGTGATACGGGATCGAGTCGAGCGTCAGCCGACCGAAGATGAATTTGTAGAGGTCCGGGTTGGAAAACATGGATTGCCTCTGTCCCTTATGAATGTCTTGTTATTGAGCGCACCGGATCAATGACCCTGATGCTGCGCCGAACCGGTCGACGAATCGGAAGAAGAGCCGTTGCCCATATCCATGCCTGGCATGGAGTTGTCGCCATGCTGCATGGTATGACCGGCGCTGCCGTCGGCCTTGACCGGCGTGACCTCGGCCGAGGCGCCATCACGATTGTCGTAAATCAGTCGCTCGCGGTTTTCGTGGCTTTCCTTGCCGCCGCCGCCCTTGGCGTCGATATGCATCATTTCGCTCATGCACATCTTGCTCGGATCGGCGCACATGTTGAGGATGGCGTTGTAGAGCCCGTCGTCGACGGCGTTGAAGTAGCGTACCGGCTCGCGTTCGCTGGGCTTGGCAAGCGCCAGATATTCCTGGCGGCCGAGCGCCGTGCCCTGGCTCTTTGCCTTCTGGACCCATTGATCGAAACCGGCCTGATCCAAACCGTGGAACTTGAAGCGCATGTTCGAGAAGCCGGCGCCGCTGTAGTTGGCCGACAGGCCCTGGAATTCGCCGGGATGGTTAATGACGGCGTGGAGCTTCGTCTCCATGCCCGGCATGGCGTAGATCTGGCCTGCCAGCGCCGGGATGAAGAAGGAGTTCATGACGGCCGAGGCCGTGATCTTGAAATTGATCGGACGGTCGACCGGAGCTGCCATCTCATTGACGGTGGCGATGCCGTATTCCGGATAGAAGAAGAGCCATTTCCAGTCGAGCGCCACTACTTCGACCGTCAGCGGCTTCACGTCGGCGCTGAGCGGCTTGTCGGCGGCAATGCGGTCGAGAGGCCGATAGGGGTCGAGCTGATGGGTGCTGATCCAGGTCACCGCGCCGAGCGCGATGATGATGGCCAGCGGAGCGGACCAGATGACCAGCTCCAGACGTGTCGAATGATGCCAATCCGGCTCGTAGGTCGCTTCCTTGTTCGACTGGCGGTATCTCCAGGCGAAGAACAGCGTCAGGAAGATCACCGGGATGATGATGATCAGCATCAGCACGACCGAAATGATGATGAGGTCTCGCTGCTGCATGGCGATATCGCCGGAGGGAGCCATCACCACCAGATTGCAGCCTGATAGCAGCAAAAACAACGGGATGACGGACAAACGGCTGAAAATCTTCGATAGTCTTGGCACGTCTTAAAGCTCTTTTTGTTTCGACCCTACCGCGACTAAAGGACGGCGGTCATGAACGATATGAGGTGTTTCGTCGCACCGCAGCAAGCTTGAGTGCATTGCGGTATGGAATGCTGTCCCACGTATCGGGAAAACCCTCGGAAATCCAGAAGGTTTTCTATCAAGCAGTTCGCTTTTGCCGGCGCTAATATACCTGGATCGGAACAAATGGCTATCATCGGCGGTTCTTCTTCGTCCGGAACGCGGCGCCAAAGGCAGATAATGGCTCGACCGATTGCTAATTTGCGAATTATTTCATGCTGGATACTTGATATGTTCGCACGTTTGATCGACATTTTCATTACGCGCGAGTTCGTGGAGGAATTCGTGCCCGGAGAGGGAGGCTCCCGCGCATGGTCAGCGTAACGCATGAATCACTAAATCCCACATCTTCAACTCTGGAGAGCGATGCCCGCAGCATGCATGCGAACGGCTCGGTCGCCCCCGGCAACATCGCCATCGGCGTGATCATTGGTCGCACGTCGGAATTCTTCGATTTCTTCGTCTATGCCATTGCATCGGTTCTGGTCTTCCCGAAGCTCATCTTCCCCTTCGCCGACCCGCTGCATGGCACGATGCTTTCCTTCCTGGTCTTCGCGCTGGCCTTCATCGCCCGTCCGATCGGCTCGTTCATCTTCATGGCGATCGACCGCACCTATGGCCGTGGCGTCAAGCTGACGATCGCCCTGTTTCTGCTCGGCGGGTCCACGGCATCCATGAGCTTCCTGCCCGGTTATTCGGAAGTCGGCGTCTACGCGATCATCCTGCTTGCCATCTTCCGCATCGGTCAAGGCCTTGCGCTGGGCGGCGCATGGGACGGCTTGGCTTCGCTCCTAGCGCTCAATGCTCCGACGAACCATCGCGGCTGGTATGCGATGATCCCGCAGCTTGGCGCCCCGATTGGCTTTATGCTGGCAAGCGCTCTGTTTGCCTATTTCGTCACGAGCCTCACGACGGCGGACTTCCTCGATTGGGGCTGGCGTTATCCCTTCTTCTGCGCCTTCGCCGTCAACGTCGTTGCGCTCTTTGCCCGTTTGCGCCTGGTGGCGACCGAGGAATTCGGCACGCTGTTGGAGCGCCATGAGCTCGAGCCGGTAAAGATGACGGAGCTGTTGCGTGTGCATGGCCGCGACGTCCTGATCGGCGCCTTCGTGCCGCTGGCAAGCTTTGCGACCTTCCATCTGGTGACGGTTTTCCCGCTCGGCTGGGTTACGCTCTATAGCGAGCAGAGCTCGGGTTCGTTCCTGCTGGTGGAATTCCTTGGCGCGATCTGCGGCATTCTTGCCATCATCTGTTCTGGTCTGCTCGCCGACCGGATCGGCCGTCGCAATCAGCTCGCCATCGGCGCGGTGCTGATCGCCTGCTTCGCTTTCGTCGCCCCTTGGCTGCTCGATGGCGGCGCGACCGGCCGCCACATCTACGTGGTTCTCGGCTTCACGCTGCTCGGCCTCTCCTTCGGTCAGGCCGCCGGCGCCAGCGCTTCTCGCTTCAGCCAGAACTATCGCTACAGCGGCTCGGCTCTTGTGTCGGATCTGTCCTGGCTGATCGGCGCCGGTTTTGCGCCCTTCGTGGCGCTTGCCCTCTCCAGCCAGTTCGGCCTCGTCTATACCAGCCTCTATCTGCTGTCGGGCGTCGTCTGCACGCTGGTCGCGATCTTCTTCAGCAAGACGCTGGAGACCCGAGACAACTGAGACGGAATGTTCCGAAATCGAAAAGGACCGCGGCATGCAGGTGCCGCGGTCTTTTTTCGTTCAGGCCGCGTCACGCGACCGGCGGTGCAGTGCCTAATGCCTCACAAAGGCTGCGCGGCTCCGAAACCGTCGCAAGCTATCCGTCAAAACTTGACTCTCTTCTCAAACTTTTGTGATAACGAGACCCAAGTGTAAACTTGAAAAAAACGGTCAGGAAAAATATAGGCTACCGCATCGCTGCCCGATGACGGTGGCTTCCAAGCGAGAGGACTTAATGACTTTTTCCTTTTCTCATCTCACCAGCGCGCTGGTGCTTGCTGCAGGCCTTACTGTCGCTCCGATGATGGCGAATGCCGCCGATTCCGAAGGCATCGTCGTCTACAATGCCCAGCATGAGGCGCTGACACAGGCATGGGCGGATGGCTTCACCAAGGAAACCGGCATCAAGGTCACGATCCGCAACGGCAGCGACATGCAGTTTGCCAACCAGATCGTTCAGGAAGGCGCCGCCTCTCCGGCAGACGTTTATCTGACGGAAAACTCGCCGGGCATGGCTCTGGTCGATGCCAACAAGCTCTTCGCTCCGGTCGATGCCGCGACACTCGCCCAGGTGCCGGAAACCTTCAAGGCAGCCGATGGCAACTGGGTCGGCGTCGCCGCCCGTTCCACCGTTTTCGCCTATGACAAGACCAAGCTGAAGGAAGCCGATCTGCCGAAATCGCTCCTCGATCTCGCCGATCCCAAGTGGAAGGGCCGTTGGGGCGCTTCGCCCGCCGGCGCCGATTTCCAGGCGATCGTCAGTGCACTTCTGGAGCTGAAGGGCGAAGACGCGACCCGCGCCTGGCTGAAGGCGATGAAGGAAAATGCGAGCTTCTACAAGGGCAACAGCGTCGCCATGAAGGCCGTCAATGCCGGCGAGACCGAAGGCGCTGTCATCTATCACTATTACTGGTTCGGCGATCAGGCCAAGACCGGCGAAAACAGCAAGAATGTCTCGCTGCACTATTTCAAGAACCAGGATCCGGGTGCCTTCGTCAGCATTTCCGGCGGCGGCGTTCTGGCGTCCAGCCAGCATCAGAAGGAAGCGCAGGCTTTCCTGAAGTGGATCACCGGTAAGGGCGGTCAGGCCGTTCTGCGCGATGGCGATTCCTATGAATATGCTGTCGGCAATGGTGAGGCTTCCAATCCGAAGCTCGTTCCGCTCTCCGACCTCCAGGCTCCGAAAGTCGAGCCTTCGAAGCTGAACAGCAAGAAGGTCACCGACCTGATGACGGAAGCGGGTCTCATCTAGCGTAAAGGCCCGCGCGGAAGCACGTTTAGCAGGCTTTCGCGCGGGCTTGGCTCTTGCATCCCATCCGCCTGCCCTGCTAGGGGCATGAGGATGGCTTTAAGGCCGATCGATCGGGCAACCGCCGTCAGCGGCGGTTGCCTTCCTATTTCAGGGCGTGAAAGGCAGCTCGGAATTGCTGCAGAAGAACACATATGCCGGCGAGGCCGCCGCCATGCGAATGCCTCAGTTGACGGCTGCTCCTCGTAGCCGCGTTCGGCACGCATCCGTCGTCGCTCTTGCTTCCGCCGTCGCGCTTTTAAGCTTGGTGCCGCTCGGTTTCATCGTCTGGATCACGATCGACACCGGCTGGGCTGAAGTCATAGCGCTCATCTTCCGGAACCGCGTCGGCGAGCTGCTCGTCAATACCGTCCTGCTGGAAGTCTGCACCATTCCGCTGTCCATCCTGCTGGCTGTCACGCTCGCCTGGCTGACGGAGCGCACCGATATTCCGGGCGCACGCCTCTGGTCCTGGCTGGCGGCCGCACCGCTTGCCGTCCCCGCCTTCGTGCACAGCTACGCCTGGGTCAGTCTCGTGCCGAGCATGCGCGGGCTCTGGAGTGGTGTGCTGGTCTCGGTGCTCGCCTATTTTCCCTTCCTCTACCTGCCGGTCGCGGCCGCCCTGCGCCGGCTCGATCCGGCGATCGAGGATGCCGCCGCCTCGCTCGGCCTCGGTCCCTGGCGCGTCTTCTTCCGCGCGATCTTGCCGCAGCTTCGCCTCGCCATCTGCGGCGGCTCGCTGCTGATCGGCCTGCATCTCCTCGCGGAATATGGTCTCTACGTGATGATCCGCTTCGACACGTTTTCGACGGCGATCGTCGACCAGTTCCAGTCCGCCTATAATAGCCCGGCGGCCAATATGCTCGGCGGCGTCCTCGTCTTCTGCTGCCTGCTGCTGCTCGGCATCGAGATATTGGTGCGCGGCAACGAGCGTTATGCCCGCATAGGCTCGGGTGCCGCCCGCCCCGCGGATCGCCGCCGTCTCGGCTGGTTCGTCGTTCCCGCTGTCGCGCTGCCCATCGTCACCGCCGCCTTGACGCTCGGTGTTCCCTTCGTCACCCTGGCGCGCTGGCTTTATCTCGGCGGCGCAGGCGTCTGGCGGATCGACACGGTCGGCTCGGCCTTGCTGCAGACCATTCTTCTTGCGATCGCCGGCGGTCTCCTCGCCACCGTTGCGGCAACCCCCATGGCATGGCTGTCGGTGCGTGCGCCCGGTCGGCTGCAGCGCATTCTAGAAGCCTGCCACTATTATGTCGGCTCGCTGCCGGGGGTGGTCGTCGCCCTGGCCCTGGTGTCAATCACCGTCCGGCTGATCCTGCCGCTCTACCAAACCTTTGCCACGCTGCTGCTCGCCTATGTCCTGCTGTTCCTGCCGCGCGCCATGGTTGGCCTGCGCGCCAGCATCGCCCAGGCACCCGTCGAGCTTGAGCGCGCCGCCATGGCGCTCGGCCGAACACCAGCGCAAGCCGTGCGGCAGATCACCATGCGGCTTGCCGCTCCCGGCTTTGCCGCCAGCGTCGCGCTCGTCGCCCTTGGCATCACCAACGAGCTGACGGCGACGTTGATGCTCTCTCCCAACGGCACAGAAACGCTGGCGACGAAATTCTGGTCGCTGACCAGCGAGATCGATTATGTTTCCGCAGCACCCTACGCCTTCATGATGGTCGTGCTGTCGCTGCCGCTCACCCTTCTCCTTTACGCGCAATCCAAGCGGACGGCCGGACAATGACCTTTCTGGCGATCAAGAATATCAGCAAGCGCTATGGTCCCGTGCAGGCGCTCGACAATATCGACCTCACTGTGGCTGCCGGCAGTCGCACGGCCATCGTCGGCCCCTCCGGCTCTGGCAAGACGACGCTGCTGCGCATCATCGCCGGCTTCGAGACCCCCGATGCCGGCCAAGTGGTGCTTCAAGGCGAAACACTGGCCGATGGAGAGGCCATCGTGCCGGCGCACCGCCGCGGCATCGGCATCGTCTCGCAGGATGGCGCCCTCTTTCCGCATCTGAGCGTATCGGAGAATATCGGTTTCGGCATGGAGCGCGGCGCCCGCGACCGCGATCAGCGCATCAATGCCCTCATCGATATGGTCGAACTCGACCGCGGCATGCTCGACCGCCGCCCGCATCAGCTCTCCGGCGGCCAGCAGCAGCGCGTGGCGCTTGCCCGCGCGCTCGGCCGCAAGCCGCGATTGATGCTGCTCGACGAGCCTTTTTCCGCCCTCGATACGGGCTTGCGCGAAAACATGCGCAAGGCCGTCGCCCGTGTACTGCAGATCGCCGGTATAACCGCGGTTTTGGTGACGCATGATCAGGCGGAGGCGTTGTCCTTTGCCGATCAGGTTGCCGTCCTGCGCGAGGGCAGGCTTATACAGGCCGGCACGCCGCAGGCGCTCTATCTCAGCCCCAGGGATCGCGAGACGGCGCTCTTTCTCGGCGATGCCATCGTACTTTCGGCTGAGCTTGATAACGGGTCTGCCAAATGCGTCCTGGGGCAGATTGCAGTCGATGCCGATAACCGTCAGGGACGTACCGACATCATGTTGCGGCCCGAGCAATTGCGCCTTGAGGCCATTGACGAGTCCGGTGCGGGAGCTGCCTGCATCGGCAAGGTGACGGAAATCGAATTCGGCGGTGCCGTTTGCGCCGTTACGGTCGTACTCTCCAACGCCAACGGCTCCGAAACCTTGAATATCAAGAGCTCCGGCGTCGGCCTGCCCGAGGTCGGCAGCATGGTTTCAGTGAGCGTCATCGGAAAGGCACATGTCTTCAACAAGCTCGAGGCCTGAGCGTCATTTGAGTTGAAGCAGGCGATGCTTTGGGGAAGATAAAGCATGTCGCGCAAAAGTGTGCAGCGGTTTTGCGACAACGACATGCGTCAATTCAAGGTCCTAAAGCGCAAGAAGCGAATCTGAAAGATCGCGGTGCGCTTTAGGCACGCCATCATCGTGTCCAATGCCGAAGGAATCTTCCCATGTCTTCTTCCGATGAGATCGAGCCGGATCTTCCTTTCCTAACCTCGCTTCGCCGCAATCTTCATGCCCATCCGGAGCTCGGCTTCGAGGAGGAACGCACCAGCGGCATCGTCGCCACCTTGCTGGAAGAAGCGGGGCTGACGGTGCATCGCGGCCTCGGCAAGACCGGCGTCGTCGGCACGCTGCAGATCGGCAATGGCACACGCCGTATCGGCCTTCGCGCCGACATGGATGCGCTTGCCATGCCGGAAAAGGGCAATCGCCCCTATAAATCCACCATTCCCGGCAGGATGCACGCCTGCGGACACGACGGTCACACGACCATGCTGCTCGGTGCCGCCCGTCACCTTGCCGCCAAGCGTGGCTTTTCCGGCACGGTGCATTTCATCTTCCAGCCGGCTGAGGAGGGTCGTGGTGGCGCCAAGCGCATGGTGGACGAAGGCCTTTTCGATCTCTTCCCCTGCGACGCCGTTTACGGACTGCACAATATGCCCGGTCTTGCGGTCGACGAGATGGCGGTTATCGAAGGGCCGCAGCTTGCCTCGTCGGACAGCTGGCGCATCACCTTCCGAGGCACCGGCACCCATGGCGCCAAGCCGCATCTCGGCAAGGACCCGATCACGGCAGCGGCAACCTTCATTTCCGCGCTGCAAACCATTGTCGGCCGCGTCGTCGATCCGCTGCAGCCGGCCGTCGTCAGTGCCTGCTCGCTGCAGGCGGGCGATCCCAAGGCATTGAACGTCATTCCCGATACGGTCGAGATCGGCGGCACTGCGCGCGCCTATACGCCGGAGGTCCGCGATCAGCTGGAAGAGGAGATCGGACGCCTGGCGCATGGGACTGCAGCCATGTTCAACATTGCCGCCGATTATCAGTTCGAGCGCCGCATACCGCCCGTCGTCAACGATGCCGATGCCACGGCGCGGGCGCTGAAAGCTGCTACGACGGTCTTTGGCGAGAACGTGCTGACCCGTTTTCCGCCATCGACCGCCGGCGACGACTTCGCCTTCTTCGGTCAGAATGCTCCCGGCTGTTACGTCTGGCTCGGCAACGGTCCCGCCGTCGACGGCGCCCTGCATCACAATACTGCCTATGATTTCAACGACGAGGCGATCGCCTCGGGCGTGGCCTTCTGGACGACACTGGTCGAGCAGGAACTGACGGCCTGATCCCGATAGCAATCAAGAGGTCGGCGCCCGCTCGCCGGCAAACCTACCGAGAGGCATCATGGGCGATAAATTCAATGGAGTGAAACTGCCGGAGCGGACGGTGCCGTTTCCGGCTTCGATAAGCGAGGCCGCACAGGAGGCGCTGCGTCGGGCCGTCGGCGCAGACGGCATCCCCTTGAATGCGCTGCATGTCATGCCCGATGTAAGCGATTTCGATGGCTGGATGAAGCTGAAGGCCTTTGCCGATGTCTACTATCAAGCCGCAGCGGAAAGAATGGCGGCACAGGCGCGCGCCAGCGTGCAGACGGTGCAGATCGAGAAGGCCTGCGTCCATATCGCGACGCCGGATGGCGCTTTCCCGGAAGAGTACGCGTACATCGATCTTCACGGCGGCGCGCTGGTCGTCGGCGGCGGAGCCGCTTGCCGCGCGGGAGCGCAGAGCCAGGCCGACCAGCATGGCATCCGCTGCTACGCCATAGACTACCGGATGCCGCCGGAGCATCCCTATCCTGCGGCACTCGATGATTGCATGGCGGTCTATCGTCATCTGTTGAGGCAATATAGGCCGGAAAACATCATTATCGGTGGACGTTCGGCTGGCGGCAACCTTGCGGCCGCCGTGACATTGCGTGCCCGCGATGAACGCTTGCCTCTGCCCGCCGCGCTGGTTCTTCTCTCGCCCGAACTGGATCTCACGGAGTCGGGAGATAGCTTTCAGGTCAATCGGCTCGTCGATGTCGTGCTGCCGGGATCGCTCATGCCGAACAATTTGCTCTATGCCAAAGGTGCGGATCTCACCCATCCCTATCTTTCGCCGCTCTTCGGCGATTTTTCCAAGGGCTTTCCGCCGACATTTCTGCAGAGCGGCACGCGGGACCTGTTTTTGTCCAATGCCGTGCGCATGCACCGCCTCCTGCGTCGCGCAGAAATTCCCGTCGAGCTCCACGTCTTCGAAGCCATGCCGCATGGCGGCTTCATGGGGGCGCCGGAGGATCGCGAACTGATCGAGGAAATCACGCGTTTCGTGAAGCGGAGCTTTGATCGAGCCTAACGGGCATAGGAGGCAGGCAGCGATGATCTTCGTTCCGGAGCAAAATGCCTAGAGCCTTTCCGCTTTTTTTGAACCGCGAAAAAGCTCTACCCCTTTGTTTTTACGCAATTCCGGACGGAAAGCAGCTATGCATTTCTCCTGGAATTGCTCTAGCGGCCGGCTTCCCGCATCAGCGCATCGAAGATGATTCGGCGTGCCCTTTCCGCGTCGATCTCGGCGGCGAAATGCGCATTCAATTGCCCATGCGAGGCCCGTGTTTCGACGACGGTGCGCCCGCGCGTATGCTGCCCCTGCAACTCCGCATCGATCCGGGCATGCCGTAGGGCGGCGATGTCAGGTTCGACGAAAATGGCTGCCGCCGTTGGATCGTAGATCGCCATGGCCGGTCTGCCGCGGCTGACGGCGATGTTGATGTAGCCTTCCAGCAGGTCTGCGAGCAGCTGTGCCTTTTCTCCGGCCATCTTCCGGATATGGGTGACATCTTCCGGCCAGGCCAGCACCTTGCGGCAGATATCGAGATCGACCATGCGCAATGGCAGGCCGTGGGCAAGGACGATCGCAACCGCCTCCGGATCGGCAAACGCATTGAATTCCGCCGAGGCCGTGTGATTGCCCGCCGTGACGCCGCCACCCATCCAGGTCAGCTCGTCGATGCGGGTGGCGAGATCCGGCCGTGCCAGCGCCAGCGCTGCGATGTTCGTGAGCGGCCCGAGCGCCAGGATGCGCTTCGGGCTGTTGTCGTCGGAAAGCCAGTCGCAGAGTGCGGTAAAAGCATCGCTCGCCGCAAGCGGGTTGGCTGGCGGCAGGCTTCTGCCCGCAGTGGGAATGCCGGTCTGGCCGAGAATGCTCTGTGCCGTTTCCAGCTTGCAAAGCACGGGCAGCTCACGTCCGGTATGGATCGGAAACGTCCAGCTGAAGACCGCAGCCGCGCTCGCGGCATTGGCCTGGACATGAGACAGCGGCGCATTGCCGCTGACAAGTGAAACGCCGTCGATGACAAGATCCGAATGCGCGACCACCAGGATGGCGGCGATGTCATCGAACCCCATATCGGTATCGATCCAAATTCCCATGTCTTATCTCATCGGCGGGTATGAATTGACGCGACGGCCGTCTCGGCCCTTCGCTTCGGACGACGGCATCCGCTTGCCATCCGGTGGGGGTGGCCGCGGGGGCGCACAAGGACGCGCGCACCCGCGGATGGCTTAGCCGGCGAGTGCGTCGAGCACGCGGATCCAAGAGCGGATGCCCTTGTGATAGGAGCGCAGCTCGTATTTCTCGTTCGGCGAATGGATGCGGTCGTCGGAGAGGCCGAAGCCGATCAGCAGCGATTCCATGCCGAGCATCTTCTGGAAATCGCCGACGATCGGGATCGATCCGCCCATGCCGATGACGATGGCGGGCTTCGGCCATTCGTTGGAGAGCGCCGTCTTCGCCTTGGTCAGGGCCGGTGAATCGTAGGAAAGCTGAATGGCCGGCGAGCCGCCATGCTCGTGGAATTCCACCGAGCAATCCCCAGGGATCTTGGAGCGCACATAGGCGCGGAAGCTCTCGCGGATCGCTGCCGGGTTCTGCTGGCCGACGAGGCGGAAGGAAACCTTCGCCGATGCCTTGGCCGCGATCACGGTCTTGAAGCCGGCGCCTGTATAGCCGCCTGTAATTCCGTTCACCTCGGCCGTCGGCCGGGCCCAGGTGAGTTCCATCACAGAACGGCCCTTTTCGCCCGACGGGATCGCGAGACCGATTTCGCCGAGGAATTTTTCGGCCGTCAATCCGAGCGTTTCCCAGGAAGCCTTGATGTTGGCGGGTGTTTCCTCCACACCATCGTAGAAGCCGGCAAGCGTTATGCGTCCTGTCTCGTCATGCAGGCCGGCGAGGATATCGGTGAGGATATGGATTGGGTTGGCGGCAGCACCGCCATAGATGCCGGAGTGCAGGTCGCGGTCGGCTGCGGTGATGACGATTTCCTCACCGACAAGCCCGCGCAAGCCAGCAGAGATTGCTGGCGTATCGCCATCCCACATGCCGGTGTCGCAGACGAGGGCGAAATCCGCCTTCAGCTCGGCGGCATTGGCTTCGAGGAAGGGCTTGAGAGAGGGCGAGCCGGATTCCTCTTCGCCTTCGAAGAGAATGGTGATGCGCACGGGCAGGGCGCCCCTCGTTTCCTTATAGGCACGCACAGCCTCGACGAAAGTCATGAGCTGGCCCTTGTCGTCGGAGGTGCCGCGGCCGACGAGAATCTTTCGGCCATTGCCCAGGTCTTTGATCGCCGGGGCGAAGGGATCGCTTTCCCAAAGTTCGATCGGATCGACCGGCTGCACGTCGTAGTGGCCGTAGAACAGCACATGCGGAGCATCTGCGCTGCCGGCATCGTGATGGGCGACCACCATCGGATGGCCGGGCGTGTCGCGCACGGAAGCCTTGAAGCCGAGCGAATTCAGGTAGACGACCAGCCATTCCGCCGCCTTGCGGCATTCGGCCTTGTAGTCCGGGTCGGTCGAGATGGACTTGATGCGCAGCAGCTCGAACAGGTTGTCGAGACTGGAAGGGAGGTTCTGATCGGCGCGGTCGAGAACGGGCGATAGATCGGTCATATCCGACTCCTTACATGAGATTTGGATGGACGATAGACCAAAGCCCGGCGGGTTTCGAGGCGTTAAAACCGAAAATTTACCGTAGCTTGCGCCTTTCGATCGGGGCCCGCTCTTATGTGATTAGTTGCGTATGTAGTTTACAAGTTTTTTAGATTATTAGAAATAACGTCAATCCAGAAGCGTATTCTGGAGACGCGTAATGTTTTCAGTGATTGCATGTATTCGTGACGATCATGACGTCAGGCTTATTGTTGTAGCGGCGGTCATCTGCCTTATCGGCAGCCTTGCCACCATGCTCCTTTTTTCGCGTGCGCAGGAATGCCAGTCGCATCAGCGTCGCTACTGGATTGTTGCCGCAGCTTTTGCCAGCGGTGTCGGCATCTGGGCAACGCATTTCATCGCCATGCTCGCCTATCGGAGCAGTCTTCCGATCTCCTATGGTGTTTCCCTGACCGTGCTTTCGGTGGTTCTTGCCATCGTCGGCTCATGGCTTGCCATTGCCGTTGCCTTTGAATGGGATAATCGCGTTTCCTTTGCGGTCGGCGGCATGCTGATGGCGTTTGGAATAGCCGCCATGCACTTCACGGGCATGCAGGCCATCGAAGCCTCGGCAGAGCTCTCCTTCGATATACCGCGCGTCGTCGCTTCAGTCGCCATGGGTGGCGTCTTCTCCTCGCTGGCTTTCCTACTGTTTCGCAGCCTTCATGGCTTCAGGCGCATCATGGCAGGCGCTCTTCTTCTGCTGCTTGCGATTTGCTCCCTGCATTTCACCGCGATGAGCGGCGTCACGCTGACGCCCGAAGTAGGCATGCCGGGTGCTGCCCTCGCCATGGATCGAAGCATTCTTGCTGGCATCGTCATGGCTGCCGCGATGGGTCTGATTCTCATCGCTCTTGGCGCCATCTTCGTCGATCGTCATTTGACCGACCTCCGGGGTTTCGCCAATGCTTCGCTGGAAGGGTTGCTCATCGTCCGTGACGGCCGGGTGATCGACGCGAACGAGCGGTTCTTCGCCATTTCCGGCTGGTCGGCGCAGCAGGTGATCGGTGTCGCACCGGATGTCTTTCTGAGCATCGATATGGATATCCATGCCGAAGCAGCCATTCCGCTGGAAACGACGCTGTCGGGGTGCGATGGCAAGGCGATCCCCGTCGAGACCGTGCGGCGCTCCATCACCTATCGCGGCCACGAATGCAGCGTGCTTGTCGTGCGCGACCTGACCGAGCGCCGCCAGGCGCAGCAGATGATCGAGCATCTGGCGCATCATGATATATTGACGGATCTGCCGAATCGCTCGCTGTTCGACCAGCGCATGCGCCAGGCACTGCAGATGGTGAACCGCAGGGGCGGCGAAGTCGCGATCTTCTGCCTGGACCTCGACCGCTTCAAGGCGATCAATGACGTCTTCGGCCACGCCGAAGGAGACCGTATCCTCTGCAAGGTCGCCGGCATTCTGCAGCGCGCGATCGAGGATGGCGATACGGTGGCAAGGCTTGGCGGCGACGAGTTCGCCATCATCCAGCCGAAGCGCCGGCAGCCCGAGGGGGCCACGCGTCTTGCCGAACGCATTCTGGCCGAATTCGGCATGGAAATGGACACGGCACGCGATCCGACGGCCGTCGGCGTCAGCATTGGCATAGCCATCTACCCGCGCGACGGCACGAGCGCCGAGCAGCTTTACGCCAATGCGGATATGGCGCTCTATCGCGCCAAGCATGCGGGCCGAGGCCATGCCTGCTTCTTCGATGCGGAAATGGACAAGGCCGTGCGCACGCGCCGCCAGCTCGAGAACGACCTGCGCCAGGCCATTCTCCGCCGGCAGCTCTTTCTGGAATATCAGCCGATCTATGATGTCGGCAGCGACAGCGTCAGCGGCTATGAGGCGTTGTTGCGCTGGGCGCATCCGGATCGCGGCGTGATCGATCCGGAGACGTTTATTCCCATTGCCGAGGAAAGCGGATCGATTGTCGCGATCGGCGAATGGGTGCTGCAGCAGGCATGCCAGGAGGCGACACGCTGGAGCGAGCCCGCGAATGTCGCGGTCAACCTCTCGCCGCTGCAATTCATGATCCCGACCCTTTACGACCAGATCGAACGGATCCTGCGCAAAACCGACCTCGATCCGCAGCGCCTTGAACTGGAGATCACAGAGGCGGCTCTGATGCGCGAGCGCACGACTGTCATCGCGACCCTGCAGCGGCTGCATCGCCTCGGTGTGCGCGTGGTCATGGATGATTTCGGCACGGGCTTTTCCTCGCTCAGCAATCTGCGCGCCTTCCCCTTCGACAAGATCAAGGTCGACCGCAGCTTCACCGGCGCCCTCGAACACGATCCGGCAGCCCGCTCGATCGTCCGCGCCATCATCGGTCTCGGCCACAGCCTGAACATGCCTGTCGTTACGGAAGGTGTGGAAACGGAAACCCAACGCCGCATCGTCATCGAGGAAGGCTGCGCCCAGCTTCAGGGAATATTTTTCGGTAGGCCGGATGTCGGACCCAGCCAATACCAAGCGGCGCTGGATAAGGTGGTCGGGCGGGGCTAGGCGTTTGCCGCTTTGAAGGGTGCAGCCCTTTCATGCAATCCCAAGCAGAAAACCGCTGTGCTCTTCCCTGGAGTTGCGCTAGAGCCGCCTGGCATTCTCCAGCACGCGCCGGATATATTCCAGCAGCAGTTCGCGCTCGAACTGACGAAAGTCTTTGAGGAGATCCGTGTCCGCAGCCATGGCGGCCTCGATCGCTTCCGCCTGCATCGCTGCGGCCTTGTTGGTCAGGAAGACCAGTTGCGCCCGCTTGTCCGAAGGATGCGGGCGGCGCTCCACCAATCCGTCCCGTTCCATGCGCGACAGCGTATTGGCCATCGTCGCCTGTTCGATATCGACCCTCTCGAGCAGCTGTTTCTGCGTGAGCCCATCTTCGGACCACAGTTCCAGCAGGATGGGAAACTGGCCGGGGGAAAAGCCGAGCTTCGCCGCGCGTTGCTGTAGCGAGCGAGCGAATCCCTTCGCCATCTGACTGGCAAGGTAGGCGGCGGAGTCCATCCGATTAAATCCCATGATTGCAAATATGCCCATAATTCAAGAGTAAGACAATCAGCAATTCTTCGGGTAGATCCCCTCTGAAATAAGCAACTCCGGCGAATTTTTTCACATTCAAAGGTTGTATTTTTTGACATGAAAAAGCCGCCATGGCCTGGAGGGGGCGCCATGGCGGCTCGTGAAAGAGGGACAAAGGCCCGGAGAGGGGATAGGCCTTTGTCCTAGTCTGACATGGCGGGGGACAGGCCGGTTGTCAGACCCGCGGCGTATCAATCGCCGGTGAGTATGATTTGAGGTTTCGAATGTGGTTTTTCAAGGGAATGCGCAGATTAGATTGATTAAAACTTAGTAACGTTTCGGTGAGAGATTTCGCTCTTTCCACAGGCTGCAAAAGCAGAAGTTTATATGGACGTTGGAGATGCGCCACGCTATCCATGCTTCCATGAAAAAAGGTGATCATCTTTTCCTCGTCGACGGCTCCGGTTTCATTTTCCGGGCCTTTCACGCCCTGCCGCCGCTGACGCGAAAGTCCGACGGGTTGCCTGTCGGTGCGGTCTCCGGCTTCTGCAACATGCTGTGGAAGCTGCTGACCTCGGCGCGCGATACCTCCGTGGGCGTGACGCCGACGCATTTCGCCGTGATCTTCGACTATTCCTCGAAGACCTTCCGCAAGGACATCTTCCCGGAATACAAGGCCAACCGTTCGGCGCCGCCGGAAGAGCTGATTCCGCAGTTCGGCCTCATCCGCGAAGCGACGCGCGCTTTCAACCTGCCTTGCATCGAGACCGACGGCTTCGAGGCAGACGACATCATCGCTACCTATGCCCGTCAGGCCGAGGCGGCCGGCGCCGATGTGACGATCATCTCGTCCGACAAGGATCTGATGCAGCTCGTCACGCCGATGGTCCATATGTATGACAGCATGAAGGACAAGCAGATCGGCATTCCCGACGTCGTCGAGAAGTGGGGCGTGCCGCCGGACAAGATGATCGACCTACAAGCGATGACCGGTGACTCGATCGACAACGTCCCGGGCATTCCCGGCATCGGTCCGAAGACAGCCGCGCAGCTTCTGGAAGAGTTCGGCGATCTCGACACGCTGCTTGCCCGCGCCGGCGAGATCAAGCAGCAGAAACGCCGCGAAAACATCATCGCCAATGCCGAGCTTGCCCGCATTTCCCGCCAGTTGGTGACGCTGAGGACCGATGTGCCGCTGGAGCTTGAGCTCGATGCGCTGGTGCTCGATCCGCAGGACGGCCCGAAGCTGATCGGCTTCCTGAAGACCATGGAATTCACGACCCTGACGCGGCGCGTGGCGGAAGCGTGCGATTGCGACGCGGCGGCGATCGAGCCTTCCGTCGTCAAGATCGAATGGGGCGAGAGCGCCCATGGACCCGATCTCGATGTCGGCGAGAATGTCGATCTCGTCGCCGGCAGCACGGTCGAGGCCGAAGGGGCATCGGTTCCGGCGCCGTCGGCCAAGGCGCGTCTGGCTTTGGATGGCACCACAGAGCCCGAGGATCTCGCCAAGGCGCGCGCCGCAAGTTTTGCGAGCGCGCCGGTCGATCATTCGAAATATGTGACCATCCGCGATATAGCAACGCTCGACCAATGGATCGCGGATGCGCGCGAAACCGGTATCGTCGCCTTCGACACGGAAACGACCTCGCTCGATGCCATGCAGGCCGAAATCGTCGGCTTCTCGATGGCGATCGCCGACAATCGTGATGATCCGACTGGCGCGTCCATCCGCGCCGCCTATGTTCCGCTCGGTCACAAGACCGGTGTCGGCGATCTGCTGGGCGGCGGCCTGGCCGACAATCAGATTCCGCTTCGCGATGCACTGCCGCGCCTGAAGGATCTGCTGGAGGATGCCTCCATTCTGAAGATCGCGCAGAACCTGAAATACGACTACCTGCTGATGAAGCGCTACGGCATCGAAACGCGGTCTTTCGACGACACGATGCTGCTGTCCTACGTGCTCGATGGCGGCGCCAACGCCACGCATGGCATGGACAGCCTCTCCGAGCGCTGGCTCGGCCACAAGCCGATCGCCTATAAGGACGTCGCCGGCAGCGGCAAATCCAACGTCACCTTCGATCTCGTCGATATCGACCGCGCAACCGCTTATGCCGCCGAGGATGCAGATGTGACGCTGCGTCTCTGGTTGGTGCTGAAACCACGACTTGCAGCGGAAAAACTTTCAGTCGTCTACGAAAGGTTGGAAAGGCCGCTCGTGCCGGTGCTTGCCCATATGGAGGAGCGCGGCATTACCATCGACCGGCAGATCCTTTCTCGCCTTTCCGGCGAGCTGGCGCAGGGCGCCGCCGCTCTCGAAGACGAGATCTACAATCTGGCCGGCGAGCGCTTCAATATCGGCTCGCCGAAGCAGCTCGGCGATATACTTTTCGGCAAGATGGGGTTGGCCGGCGGCAGCAAGACCAAGACGGGGCAATGGTCGACCTCGGCGCAGGTGCTGGAGGATCTGGCGGCTGCCGGGTTCGAGCTGCCGCGCAAGATCGTCGACTGGCGCCAGCTGACTAAGCTGAAATCCACCTATACGGATGCGCTGCCGAGCTATGTCCATCCCGAGACCAAGCGCGTTCATACCTCCTATTCGCTGGCCTCGACCACGACGGGGCGTCTGTCCTCCTCCGAGCCGAACCTGCAGAATATTCCGGTGCGCACCGCGGAAGGCCGCAAGATTCGCACCGCCTTCATTTCGACGCCGGGCCACAAGCTCGTCTCCGCCGACTATAGCCAGATCGAACTGCGCGTGCTGGCGCATGTCGCCAATATCCCGCAGCTCAAGCAGGCCTTCGAAGACGGCATCGACATTCATGCCATGACGGCATCGGAAATGTTCGGCGTGCCGGTGGATGGTATGCCGAGCGAGGTGCGCCGCCGCGCCAAGGCGATCAACTTCGGCATCATCTACGGCATTTCCGCCTTCGGCCTCGCCAACCAGCTCTCGATCGAGCGCTCGGAAGCCGGCGACTACATCAAGAAATATTTCGAACGCTTCCCTGGTATCCGCGACTACATGGACAGCACCAAGCAGGCCGCGCGCGACAAGGGCTATGTCGAGACGATCTTCGGCCGCCGCATCCACTTCCCGGAGATCCGTTCGTCTAATCCCTCTGTCCGCGCCTTCAACGAACGCGCCTCGATCAATGCGCCCATCCAGGGTTCGGCCGCGGATGTCATCCGCCGCGCCATGATCAAGATGGAGCCGGCGCTGGCTTCGGCTGGCCTCAGCGATCGCGTCCGCATGCTCCTGCAGGTGCATGACGAACTGATCTTCGAAGTCGAGGATGCCGATGTCGAGCGCACGACGCCGATCATCGTCTCGGTCATGGAAAACGCCGCCATGCCGGCGGTCGATATGGCCGTGCCGCTGAAAGTCGATGCGCGCGCTGCGCATAATTGGGATGAGGCGCACTGAAGCTGCATCGGGTGCAGTGAGGAGATCAGCCCTTATGGTGAGGTGCGGAGGCTCCTGAGCTTGTTGAAGGGCCGAAGCCTCGAACCACGAGGGCGGGTGGAGGTACTCTACCGGGCCACCTCCTACTTCGAGGCCTTGACGCTTGCGCGCCAAGGCACCTCAGCATGAGGTGGAGAGAAATCCGCGATCCGACTTAACTACGAGTTCGTGAAGATGATCCGGGCTGAACGGCGATGCTTACTTCCGAACCAACGCTTCCAGCACCGAAATAATGGCGCGCTCCGCTTCTCCGAGCGTGCCGCTATTGTCGATATCGGCGACGTCGTAGCTGCCCTCGACAGTCAGCGAGCTTCTTTCCAGCCGCTTCAGCACGTCTTCGCGGCTCTCGCGTCCACGCGCCATCAGCCGCTCGGCAAGCACTTCGCGCGTCGCCGTGACATTGATGATCTTCAGCCGCGGAAATGCGCTCTGGAAGTGATGCAGCGCCGAGCGCGAGCCATTGGCGATGACCAGATTGCCTTGTGCAAGCTCATCGAAGACGTCGGCTGGAATGCCGTATTTCAGGCCATGCGCTTCCCAGGAGACGGCGAAGGCGCCAGCCAGCTCCATTGCATCGAAGTCGGCCTCGGAAACACTTCTGTGGTCCTCGTTGCCGGCATCGCCGTCGCGGGTGATGACGCGGCGGACGAAGTGCACATCGGGCCGGCCGGCAAAATGCTGGGCGGCCAGGTTCATCAGTGTATCCTTGCCGGCGCCGCTCGGCCCTACGACGACGGCGAGCGTGCCCGCCATCGGAACCGCCAGGCCGACATTAGCCGGCTTGATATTGGCGTCCGCGCTCATGCGACCCGCCGTCCTTCTCGCCAGACGGAGCGCGTGACCGGCACGCCATGGTCGCGACGAACGCGCACCAGATCGGCCCGCAAGCCCTCTGCGATGCGGCCGCGGTCGTTGAGGCTGACGGTCCTTGCCGGCGTCGCAGTCACCATGGCGATCGCCTGAGGCAGCGAAATACCCTCGACTTCATCCGCGAGGATGAAGGGCGCATGCAGCAGGCTGAGCGGTACGTAATCGGAGGACAGCACGTCGAGGACGCCAAGCTCAGCGAGATCGCGAGCGGCGATATTGCCCGAATGCGACTTGCCGCGCACGATGTTCGGCGCGCCCATCAGCACGCTCATGCCGGCGCCGTGGGAAGCCTTGGCGGCATCGATGCTGGTCGGGAATTCGGCGAGGCGAACGCCGTAGTTGATGGCTTCGTCGACATGGGCGAGCGTCGCATCGTCATGGCTGGCAACGGTGATGCCACGTTCGGCGCAGACCTTGGAGATCGCGTCGCGATGCGGCGTGGCATATTTGGCCGATTCCTCCTGACGCTTGGCGACGAACTTGGCAAAGGCTTCATCGCTGAGCCCGCGCTTCTTCTGATAGTAGAAGATATATTGATCCATGGTCTGGAACTGGCGCTGGCCCGGCGCGTGGTCCATCAGCGAGACCAGGCGGACGTAAGGGTCCTTCTCGAAATCCTGGAAGTGGTCGAGCACGTTGTCAGAAGAAACTTCGCAGCGCAGATGGATCAGGTGATCGGCGCGCAGGCGATCTTCGCTTTGGGCGGCTTGGATGGCGTCTGCCATGTCGCGCATCTCGCCCTTTTCGAAACCGCCGTCTTCGTCCGAGCCCATGCGCAGGCAGTCGAATACGGTGGTGATGCCCGAGGTGACAATCTGGGCATCATGCGCCTGGATGGCCGCCGTCTTGTTCCAGCGGACGCCCGGACGCGGGGAATAATGTGCTTCCAGATGGTCGGTATGCAGCTCGACCAGACCGGGGATCAGATAATCGCCCTCGAAATCTTCGCCGATATCGGACTTGCCTTCGGAGATGGCGGCAATGCGACCGTCGCGGATCAGCACGGAGCCCTCGACGATCTTGTCTTCGAGGACGATGCGGGCGTTGGAAAGGGCGGTTTCTTTGGTCATATCGGCTCTTTCATATTAGGCGCCGGCAAGCGGCAGCCAGGAACGGACGGTAAAGGGAGCGCCACGCTGTTCTTCGATAAAGACGGCGAGGCCGGAAACGTCGAGCGGTTTGCCGTTATGGTCGGCGAAGCGCTCGCGCAGAACGTCGTGCATCTCGGCCTGGCGCTCGGCCGGAACGCGCCCAGTCAGCGTCATGTGGAAACGGAACTCGTGATTGACGTAAGGATAGCCCCAGCGCAACAAATTGGCGCGCTGCGGCTCGGTGAGACCCTCCGGCTTACGCCGGGCAATGTCATGCTCCGAAAGCGGTGCGCGGAACGGCTCGAAGGTTTTCACCACACGGGAGGCAAAATCCTGCAGCGGCTGATGGAGCGAGCCGGGAACGAGCGCGAAGAAATGGCCGAGCTGGCCAAGCACCAGTTCCGGAATGGTGAAAGCATTGGTCTGCGAGGCGAATTCGGCAGCGACTTCGAGGAGATCGCGCTCGGTCACCGAGGAGGCAAGCTCGAACGGCGCCTTCAGCGTGGCATGAAAGCCATAGCGGCGAGGATCGGCCGTCAGCTCGGCATGGCCTTCCGGCAATGGACCCATTGCCTTGTCGGAAAAGATCTCATTCGAAAATGCATCGCGGCCAAGCCAGCGGGCGGCGAGAGATGTCAACGGATCATCTTTGGGCGGCGTGAAATAAAGAGCATAGCGCAAGGCTGCATTCCTTGGAAAAATCGGCTGCGCGAGACACTGTTGGGTGATTTGCTTCAAATCGCAAGAGCAGCAAGGCAGCAACGTTCCGAATCCGGCTAAAGCCAGCCTGACCACTGCGGTCTTGCCGGCCTGCGCTACCGGATTCCCGTGACAGAATGATGATGCGGAACGATTTTTTTCCCGTTCTTTTTATTTCGTTCTCGCGCCCATCAGCCGCGAGCGCAGGGCGTTGGATGCTGCGTCGAACAGGAAGACAACGATGAGGATCAACAGCACCATATAGGCGACGTTTTCCCAGTTGGAATTGGTGCGCATCGCTTCCCAAAGTTTGAGGCCGATGCCGCCCGCGCCGACGGCGCCGATGATGGTCGCGCCGCGCACGTTGGATTCCCACTGGTAGAGCGTCTGGCTGACGATGACGGGCACGATCTGTGGCATGATGCCGTAGCGATGCACGAGAACGGTCGGCGAACCGGTGGATTTCACGCCCTCGCGCGGCTTGTTGTCGATGTTCTCGAGGCCCTCGGAATAGAGCTTGCCAAGCGTGCCCGTCTCGGTGAGGAAGATCGCGCCGCTGCCCGCGAGCGGGCCGGGGCCGAAGGCGCGGGTCAGGAACAGC
Source organism: Rhizobium centroccidentale (assembly GCF_030182565.1). Taxonomy (NCBI): domain Bacteria; kingdom Pseudomonadati; phylum Pseudomonadota; class Alphaproteobacteria; order Hyphomicrobiales; family Rhizobiaceae; genus Rhizobium; species Rhizobium centroccidentale. Next base: position 47,768 of record NZ_JAQJCG010000019.1, read on the forward strand.
GCCCAGATCAGCATGTCCACCGAGCGCAGGAAATCGAAGAAGCGCTTAAGGATCTGGTTGACGAGGCGGCTCGGCGTGATGTTGCGAGCCGCAAGGAAAGCGAGCGGGAAGGCCGCGAGCGAGCCCAGCAGCGTGCCAAGGAAGGCCATGACGATGGTCTGGAACAGCTTGGTCCAGACGTCGCCATGCTGCCATGCGCCATTGTTCCAGATATTGTCGAAGGCCAGCGAGAGATTGGACTGAGCAGGATCGAGCCGCGGCCCTGAAACGATCAGGCTGATGACTTCGCTCGCCGGCTTGTCGAAGAAGGGCGAATGCGTATCGAAGACGAAGTTGGCCCAGCCGATGAACCGCTTGCGGATCTTCACGCGGTCGGTGGAAATGCTGGCATCGCCTGCAAAGCCGAGATTGACGAGAATATTGTCGTCATAGACCGTCATCCAACTGGGAACGGGTTCGGAGCCGACGATTTTCGGCACATTGCCGGCAATATCGATCGGAATTGTGATGCCATGCGCCGTCACGATGGCCTGCGTCTTGGTGACGGTTACCGTGCGGCTCGTGCCGCTGACTGAAACGGTCATGCTGCCATCGGAGTTGGTCTTCACCCAGTCCGGGTTCGGATTATCGCCCAGGGGTGAAAAGCGCGGATATTTGATGCTGATCTTGTCTCCAGAGATGCGGAATTCCGGCTGCACGTCATAGCTCACCCATTCGCTGAGGTAGATGCCGACGCGTTCCCAATGCGCTTCCGAAATGACCTTCGGCAGGTCGAAGAACCACACGGCATAGATGCCGTAGAGGATGACGCCGATGAAGATCATCAGCGCGCCGAAGCGCTGGCGGAAGGACCGGTGAAGCACTTCCGGGTAACGCGCTTCGATTTCCTGCATGCGGCCGGCGTCGATGACGGACATGGTCAACCTCAATGCTGCAAAAGGAAGGCATGCTCGCCGACGAGGCGGCGGCGGAGCCATGCGGAAAACTGATCGACGGCGATGATCGTCAGGAAGAGAAGCAGCACCAGCGCCAATGTCTTGGCGCCAAAGCCGCGCGAAATCGCAAGTTTCAGCTCCTCGCCGATGCCGCCGCCGCCAACGGCGCCGATGATGGTCGAGGCGCGAACGTTGATCTCCAGACGCAGCAGTGCGTAGGACATGAAGTTCGGCAGCACCTGCGGCAGAGCGGCGAAGCGAACGCGTTCCGTCCAGCTGGCACCGACGGCACGCATGCCCTCGTCGGGTTTCATGTCGATATTCTCGACGACTTCATAGAAGAGCTTGCCGAGTGCGCCGATCGTATGCAGGCCGACGGCGATGATGGCGGCGATCGGGCCGATCGACAGGATTGCCGAAAACAGTCCGGCGATGACGATTTCCGGAAAGGCCCGCAGGAATTCCATGATGCGCTTGGTCACCAGCCGGATCGGATTGGACGGCGACATGTTGCGCGCAGCGAAGAAGCTCAAAGGCACGGCAAAGACGAAGCCGATGATGGTCGATACCAGTGCCACGTTGATCGTGATGATCATCAGCTCGAAATATTCGGGGATGTAGAAATCGCCCCAGACATAGACGCGGCCGAGGGGGAAATTGAATTCCTCGCCGCCGGCGCCATTGGCCCCATTCGGGCTCGGCAGGTCGAAGAGCGCACGGTAGACGTCGGCCCAGTCCTTGGGAATAAGCCAGCTCAGGAAATCGAAGAGATGCGGCAGGCGGTCGAAGAAATGCCCGGCGTTGTTCTCGTCGGCAAAGCGCACCGAGCTGACGAAGGCGACGAGCAGGATCGCGAGACCGATGCCGGTGTAGAGACGGCGTTTGGCCACCATCTTGCTCCAGGCGTCGCCGATCTCCCTGGCGCTTTGCGGCGCGCTCGGCATGTTCGGATGCGTATCGGCGATCGTCATGAAATTCAGCCCTGTGAATGGCAAAGGGGTGTGAATAGCAAAAGGGCGGCCGTTGCCGGCCGCCCCATTTTGGGGATACGGATCAGCCGCCGATGGCAGCCTTACGAACGTCGATAACGGCGTTGTAGAAATCCGGGGTTACCTTGACGTAGCCCTTGAAGTCGCCGCCTTCGACGGCGTTGAAGCACTTGGCGTCGGTGGTCGGCAGCTTCAGGAAGAAGTCGGCCAGCTTGGTCTGCCATTCGGTGCCGAGAGCGTTGCGAACGACGAGCGGACCGTTCGGGATCAGCGGCGAACGCCAGACTTCGACGAGCTTGTTCGGGTCTACGGCACCCTTGTCGACTTCCTTGCGGAAGGTGCCGGAGGTGAAGCCGTCCTTGAAATCGCCAACGCCCGAGGAATCGTCGACAGCAACGTCGACCTTGCCGTCATAGGCAGCGAGCAGGTTGTTCTCATGGCCGCCGTTGAACTGGGTCGAGCCGAAGAACTTGTCGTTCGGCACGCCGGTGGTCTTCGGAATCTGCGTCAGCGGAACGAGGTAGCCCGAGGTGGAGTCCGGATCGGCGTAGCCGAGCTTCTTGCCCTTGGCGTCCATGATGGTCTTGATGCCGGAGGATTTGAGGGCGAGGCCGATCGAATAGTAGCCGGTGGAACCGTCGGTCTGCTGCGTGGTCAGGATCGGGGTAACGGCCTTCGGGTCCTTGATGGCGACGGCTGCGTAGCCGGAGGCGCCGAGTTCTGCGAAGTCGAGCGTGCCGCCGAGCAGGCCCTGGATAACGCCGTTATAGTCGGCGGCCGGGAACAGCGAAACCTTCTCGAAACCGAATTCCTTCTTCAGGTGGTCGGAAAGGCAGGCGTAGTTGCGCAGGCGGTCGGCTTCGTTTTCGCCGCCGAGAATGCCGACGCGGAATTCCTTGAGATCTGCGGCGTTAGCCGCAGCGCCGGCTGCGAGCGCAACGAGCGCCGTAGCGGCAAAGAGTGCTTTCTTCAACATGGGTTCGTCTCCTGATTAACCGGTGTCCCCGGATGTCTTCGGTCTGATAGAAGAAATGCGCCCTTGACGCGGGCCTTCGATCCCGGCCGTCCCTCTCAGAGACCGGCCAGTGCCAGCGGTTGCGGGCCGGCAGATTCAGTCGCCGCGGCTTGTGCGGCCGGTTCGGCGATGTTGATGGAGGTCGACGTCATGGTCTCGTCGATGCCGGCGCCGTCCTTGTCGGTGCCATAGATTTCCTTGACGGCGGCTGCCGTCAGATCGGTCGGCTTGCCGTCGAAGACGACCTTGCCGGCGGCCATGCCGACGATGCGTTCGCAATAGTTGCGCGCAGTATCCAGCGTATGCAGGTTCGTGATGACGGTGATGCCTTCGCGCTCGTTGATATCCCGCAGCGCATCCATGACGATCTTGGCGTTCAGCGGATCGAGAGAGGCGATCGGCTCGTCGGCCAGCATCATCTTCGGCTGCTGCATCAGGGCGCGGCAGATGGCGACGCGCTGCTGCTGGCCACCGGAAAGCGTGCCGGCCATCTGCAGGGCCGTCTGCTCAATGCCGAGGCGCTCGAGTGCCGCGATGGCTTCAATGCGTTCCTCGCGGGAAAAGACGGACAGCAGGCTCAGAACCGTCGAACGATGGTTGAGGCGGCCGAGCATGACGTTGGTGAGCACGTCGAGGCGCGGCACAAGGTTGAACTGCTGGAAGATCATGGCGCAATCGCGCTGCCAGCTGCGCAGTGCACGACCGGTCAGCTTGGAGACTTCGGTCCCAGAGAAATGAATGGAGCCGGAACTCGGATCGGCCAGACGGTTGATCATGCGCAGCAGCGTAGACTTCCCAGCGCCGGAACGGCCGATGACGCCGACCATCTGTCCTTGCGGTATGTCCAAAGTCACGGAATCGACAGCGAGCTTGTTTCCAAACCGGCGCGAGACATTCCTGAGTTCGAACATAGTGCTTCCCTTTCGCGGCTGCCGGGCTACAGAAATTTCAGCGGTACCGGTGCTAAGAATGGGCGCATGCCCCTGCCTCGAACGGAGTTTCGACGGGGCTGGCGCCAACCACAAGGCAACCGATTAGTCCCGCTTCATGAAGCTCCGATGTCAGTTTTATGTAACTGCTGTTACAATTCCCGTCGTTTTCGCAAGATTAGCCGGCTGAGGGCTTTCTGTTAAATTTAGCCGTCAAACATGCCGGTCGGCAGGCCGTCCATGCTGAAGCTATTCTTCTCGCGCCGGTATTCCTCAATGCCATCAGGACCCTTGGCTTTCGCCCATTGGTCCAGGCTCGGCCGCTCGCCTTCATAGGAAAAGAGCGGTACGCCGAAGCCGCAGGATGTCTGCACGAGATCGAAGTCCAGCCATACGATCTGTCGTGCGCCGAGCGGCTCCTCGCCCGCATAGTGATCGTGCAGCAATTCACGATATTCGGGCGACGATCGATGGATGATCCGGCCGCGGCCGTAGAGGCGCAGGATCATCGGCGGTCCTTCGACCGCGCAGAACATGATCGTCAATCGGCCATCGGCCTTCATGTGAGCCGATGTTTCGTTGCCGCTGCCTGTGCGGTCGAGATAAATGGCGGTATTCGGTGAGATGATGCGCAGGCACAGCGTTTCGCGGGGCGAAACATTGACACGGGAATTTGCCGTCGCCGATGCCGTGAAGAAGATGTGCTGCCGCGCGATGAAATCGCGCAGTCTGTCGTCGATGCTGGAAAATTGCTTTGCCATGGAAACTCCTCCCGATCCTGTTCTTGCAAGGATCATCTGAAAGCTGGATCGCTCGTCAACGCCTTGCAAGCTTGGTTTTGGCGGAAACGGTTCTCAGGCGGCGTAGCGATCCAAAAAATCTTCCGCGGACAGGGCGCGGAAATCGGCAAGTGCCGTGCGAAGGCGGTCGTGGTCCCAATTCCACCATGAGAGCTTGTCCATGCGTGCGCCGACCTCGGGCGTGAAACGCTCGCGGATCAGCTTGGCCGGCACGCCGCCGACGATTGAATAGGGTGCGACATCCTTTGAAACAACCGCACCCGCGCCAATTACGGCGCCATTGCCGACCGTGACACCCGGCAGGATGGTGGCGCCGTGGCCGATCCAGACGTCATGGCCGATGACGACCCGGTTGTCGCGCCGCCAGGTGAAGAAATCGGTCTCCATATCGGCGTCGGGCCAATAATCGGCGGCGCGATAGGTAAAATGGTGCAGCGTCGCGCGCCATGTCGGATGGTTGGTTGCATTGATGCGCACGGCGGCGGCAATGTTCACGAACTTGCCGATCGTCGCGCACCAGACCGCGCCATCCTGCATGATGTAGGAGTAGTCGCCGATCTCTGCTTCGTCGATGCGGCAGCGGTCGGAGACCTCGGTATAGCGGCCGAGGGTCGAATTGTTGACGCTCGCCGAGGGGCTGATGAAGGGCGTTTCGCCCAATTTGCGGCTCATGCGGCGGCCTTCCGCGGCGAGAACTGCGAGACGTCGAGAATGCGGCTGCCGACGGCCTCGCGCACTTCCTCATCGTGGAAGATACCCAGCAGTGCGACGCCGGCTTCCTTCTTCTGCTCGATCATGTCGACGACGACGGCCCGGTTACGGGCGTCGAGCGATGCCGTTGGCTCGTCGAGCAGCAGGATGGCGTGGTCGGTAATGAAGCCGCGGGCGATATTGACCCGCTGCTGCTCGCCGCCGGAGAAGGTGGCGGGCGGCAATTGCCAGAGTTCCTGGGGCAGGTTCAGCTGTGCCAGCAGTTCCGCGGCCCTGTCACGGGCGTCGGCTATTGCCACGCCACGGGCCATCAGCGGCTCGGCAACGACATCAAGCGCGGGAACGCGCGGGACGGTGCGCAGGAACTGGCTGACATAGCCCATGGTCTGTCGGCGGACATCGAGCACGGTGCGCGGATCGGCGGTGGCGAGATCGACGATCTTGCTTCTGTGCGAGATCAGGATCTGGCCGCCATCGACGGCATAGTTGCCGTAGATCATTTTCAGGAGCGAGCTTTTCCCGATGCCGGATGGTCCGCCGAGGACGACGCATTCGCCCGCGGCGACGGAGAAGGAGACATCGGCGACGACAGGCAGGCGAATGCCGTCGCGCAGATGCATGGTGAAGCTCTTGAAGACTTCGGAAACGACGAGTGGAGTTGCCATGTTTCTTCCTCAGACCTGCAGGATCGAAGAGACCAGCAGTTGGGTGTAGGGTTCGCGCGGATCGTCGAGCACGCGGTCGGTGAGACCGTGCTCGATCACCTGGCCGTCCTTCATCACCATCATGCGATGCGATAGAAGACGGGCAACCGCGAGATCGTGCGTGACGATGATCGCCGAAAGGCCGAGATCGTTGACGAGGCCGCGTACGAGGTCGAGCAGGCGGGCCTGCACGGACACGTCGAGGCCGCCGGTGGGCTCGTCCATGAAGACGAGGCGGGGGCCGGTCACCAGATTGCGGGCAATCTGAAGGCGCTGGCGCATTCCGCCGGAGAAGGCGCGCGGCTGGTCGTCGATGCGGTCGGCATCGATTTCCACCCGCTCCAGCCAGTCGATGGCGGTGTTGCGGATATTGCCGTAGTGGCGGTTGCCGATCGCCATCAGCCGCTCGCCGACATTGGCGCCGGCGGAAACCGTCATGCGCAGGCCATCGGCCGGGTTCTGGTGCACGAAGCCCCAGTCGGTGCGCATCAGGAAGCGGCGCTCGGCCTCGTTCATGCGGAACAGATCGCGATAGGTCTCGTCGCGCATGTGGTATTCGACGCTGCCCGTCGTCGGCAGCAGCCGCGTCGAGATGCAGTTGAGCAGCGTCGTCTTGCCGGAACCGGATTCGCCGACGATAGCCAGCACTTCGCCTGGCCAGAGCTCGAAGGACACATCGCGGCAACCGATGCGGCTGCCGTAGAACTTCGAGACGTCCTTGACCTTGAGAAGGGGTAAGTCACTCATTCGGCAGCCTCCTGGTTGGGTGCCAGCATCGTGCCGATATGGCCGTGGGCACGACGGTCCTCGCAGAAATCGGTATCGGAGCAGACGAACATGCGACCGCCCTTGTCGTCGAGGATCACCTCGTCGAGATAGACCTGCTCCGCCCCGCAAAGCGCGCAGGGCTTGTCGAAGCGCTGCACTTCGAAGGGATGGTCCTCGAAATCCAGGCTGACGACTTCGGTATAGGGCGGCACGGCATAGATGCGCTTTTCACGGCCGGCGCCGAACAATTGCAGCGCGTCCGAACGGTGCATTTTCGGATTGTCGAACTTCGGCGTCGGCGAAGGGTCCATGACGTAGCGGCCGGCGACCTTGACCGGATAGGCATAGGTTGTCGCGATGCGGCCGTTGCGGGCGATGTCCTCATAGAGCTTCACATGCATGAGGCCGTATTCTTCGAGCGCATGCATCTTGCGCGTCTCGGTTTCGCGCGGCTCCAGGAAGCGCAACGGTTCCGGGATTGGCACCTGGTAAACCAGCACCTGGTTGGAGCCGAGCTTGGCCTCCGGAATGCGGTGGCGCGTCTGGATGATGGTCGCCTCTTCCGTGCGGGTGGTCACGGCGACATTCGCCACCTTCTGGAAGAAGGCGCGGATGGAAACGGCGTTGGTCGTGTCGTCGGCACCTTGGTCGATCACCTTCAGCACGTCCTGCGGGCCGATGATCGCGGCCGTCAGCTGCACGCCGCCGGTACCCCAACCGTAAGGCATCGGCATTTCGCGCGAGGCGAAGGGAACCTGATAGCCGGGAATGGCGATGGCCTTCAGGATAGCACGACGGATCATCCGCTTGGTCTGCTCGTCGAGATAGGCGAAGTTGTAGGTGGCGAGTTCGGTCATTCGGCTGCCTCCGTCATGGGGTCCATGCCGCGATCGCGAGCGGCCTCGAAGTCGCGGCGCATGCGCCGCACCAGGTCGAGTTCGGCCTGGAAGTCGACATAGTGCGGCAGCTTCAGATGTTCGACGAAGCCGGTCGCCTGCACGTTGTCGGAGTGGGAGATGACGAATTCCTCGTCCTGAGCTGGCGCAACGATGTCTTCGCCGAGCTCCTCGGCACGTAGCGCGCGGTCGACCAGCGACATCGCCATCGCCTTGCGCTCGCTCTGGCCGAAGACCAGGCCGTAGCCGCGAGTGAACTGCGGCGGCGCCTTGGCCGAGCCCATGAACTGGTTGACCATCTGGCACTCGGTCACCTGGATGCGGCCAAGCGAGACGGCAAAGCCGAGTTCCGGCACCTCGAATTCAACTTCCACTTCGCCGATGCGGATTTCGCCGGTGAAGGGGTGGGTGCGGCCGTAGCCGCGCTGCGTCGAATAGCCGAGCGCCAGCAGGAAGCCCTCGTCGCCGCGGGCAAGCGCCTGCAGGCGAAGGTCGCGGGTCATCGGGAATTCCAGGGGCTCGCGCGTCAGGTCGCCGATCTCGTGATCGACCGGCATGGTGCCGTCGCCTTCGATCAAGCCTTCCTGGCCGAGGATTTCCGAGACGCGCATGACGCGGCCGTCTTCGGCAGGGCGCTGCATCGGCTCGTCGACAGGTTCGTCGGTCAAAAGGCTCGGGTCGAGCAGGCGGTGCGTGTAGTCGAAGGTCGGGCCGAGAAGCTGACCGCCGGGCAGATCCTTGTAGGTCGCCGAGATGCGGCGCTCGATCTTCATGACAGCCGTGTCAAGCGGCTGGGAATAGCCGAAGCGCGGTAGCGTGGTGCGGTAGGCTCTGAGCAGGAAGATCGCTTCGATCATGTCGCCACGCGCCTGGCGAACGGCAAGTGCGGCGAGCGTCCGGTCATAAAGCGAGGCTTCGGCCATCACCCGGTCGACGGCGAGTGCGAGCTGCGCCACGATCTGGTCGACACCGACGGCTGGCAGCGAGCGGTCGCCACGACGGCGGTCGGCCAGCAGCCGGTGAGCATTGGCGATGGCGGTTTCGCCACCCTTAACGGCAACATACATATGTCACAACTCCGTCGCGGTGATCTTGGTGGTGCGCGGCAGGCAGAGGAATTGCCGGCCCGCCGTCAGGATGAGATCGACGCCGCGCGGGAAAAGCGCGCGATTGTCGTTCCAGATGCGCAGCAGCGCATCCGGCAGTCCGATTGGGGCGATCATGGTCACATCCTTGATGCCGGGGCCTGAAAGCGCCAGTTGCTTGCCGCCCTCCAGGCTTACGATTTCCAGAATGATCGTTGTCGACCGATCGGGATATTCCTGGGTGCCAATGCCGAACTGGCTGAAGGAGGAAAGCGCCATGCCGGCTTCGAGAAAGGCAAAATGTGCCTCCAGCCGCTCCGATATGATCGGTGCGCCAGTATGGAATGCCAGCCATTCCGGCAGGCTCGATCGCACGAGGCTATTGGAGAGCCAGACCGGCGTGTCATGATCGCAAAGGGTCAGGCTGATGGCGCCGGCGGCGATGCCGAGTGGAGCGGGCGGCGCAACGTCAGCCTCAACGGTCTGCAGGGTGCCCGGACGTGCCATGGCGTCCATTGTCATCTTGAAGACACTCTGGGCATCGAAAACCGGATCGATGAAGCCGCCGGTCAGGGCTTCGTTGCCGAAGGTCGGGGTGCTGGAAAGGCTCATCAATCTTCTCCGCGAACCATGGTGAAGAAATCGACGCGAGTTGCTGCCGTCTCTTCGGCGCGCTTGCGGTCATATTCGGCGATACGCTCGGTAACCGGCTGCAGAAGAGCCTTTTCGACGAAATCCTTCGTGGCCGATTGCTGCCACAGTGCATCGAAGATGGCCGAAAGCCGGGCCTTTTCCCGATCCGTGCCAAGCGCGTGCGCATGGCCGATTGTGTTGGATGCCAGCCGGACGGTAGCGCGCGTCACCGTGACTTCGCCGAGGTTGAAGGGGGAACCGCCGCCGCCGATGCGGCCGCGCACCATGACGAGCCCGGTCTCGGGCCCACGCACCGGCTGTACCGTCGGCTTGCTCGGCAATGCTTCCCAGGCCGCCTCTAGCTCGTCGCGTTCTGCCTGCGCCAAGAGATCGGCGACGCGCTTGCGTTCCCGACGCTCTTGTGCCGCCGCTTCCTGCCTTTGTGCTGAATTCATCGCGCCTTCCTCTAAATGTCTATTGATATAGACAACCATACAAGATAGTCTTATATCTATTAGCGAGTCGTGACAAGCGTGTGACAGGGCGAGTAGGCGAAATGGCGGGGCAGAAGATTCAGAGGCAGACGGGCGTGGCGCTCTGGCGGCAGATTGCCGATCGCATTCGCACCTCGATCAATCACGGCGACTTCGACGAGACGGGCATGGTGCCGCCGGAAACGACGCTGGCGCTGCAGTTCGGCGTCAACCGGCATACAATCCGGAGCGCGCTGGCAGCGTTGGCGCAGGAGGGGATCGTCCGGGCCGTGCAGGGGCGGGGAACGCTCATCGAGCGCAAGGAGCGGCTGAGTTTTCCGATTTCAAGGCGCACGCGATTTTCGCAAGGGATCGGCGATCAGGTGCGTGAGACCCGCAGCGTACTGCTTGCATCAGGTGAAGAGGCCGCCAGCACCGAATTGGCCAGGCAGCTGAAGATCAGGACCGGCACGCCGCTGATAAGGCTCGAAACGCTGGGTCAGGCGGATCATCGGCCTGTCTCGCGCGCCACCAGCTGGTTTCCGGCGGATCGTTTCGGCGATATTGCGGAGGTCTATCGGACAACCGGTTCGATCACCAAGGCATTCAAGGAGCTTGGCGTACCCGATTACGTCCGCGTCGTCACCGAGATCACCGCGACGCATGCCGACGAAGGCGATCTTGCCGATCTACAGCTATCCCCGGGCGCCATTGTTCTCGTCGCCCAGGCGCTGAACGCGGATCTCGACAATGTCCCGGTGCAATATTCGATTTCCCGCTTCGCCGCCGACAGGGTGCGCTTCACTGTCGAGAATTAAGGCCGAGCTACGAAGTCGGCTGAAAATCGTTTGGCGGCCATTGCTGTGCGGCATGCAGGAGGCGAATTATGCGCACCGTCTCGGCGGCGACGTCATAAACCAACAAATAGTTTCTATGCACGATAAGTTCTCGCGTCCCGGACACGCGGCCGGGTCGGCCCGTCATTGGATGGGTGATGAGCTGTTTCGACCGTTTGGCGAAGAGCTCGTCCAGCGCGATTGCCGCAGAGGCATTCTCGGCCTCGATGTAAATATAGATGGCGCGTCGATCAGCTCTTGCTTCGGGAGTCCAGGCAAGTTTCACGAAGAACGCCCGCTGAGTTTGCGGCGTGTTTCTTCTCGTAGCGCAGCGAATTCAGCGTCTATGTTGTCGTCAGGAATGAGATTGCCGGCGTTGGCTGAAGCAAGACCGGCCTGCACCCGCTGGCGAAACCACATGTCATAGTCAGCGGCATCCTGCTGGCGCCGTACATAATCGCGCATGAAAGCCCGGAGCAACTGCGCACCGGTTTGATCATGCGCTTTCGCAGCCTCGCTGAAAGCTGCTTTCAGCTCTTCTTCAACTCGAAAGGTAAATGTCGCGTCCGTCATATCCAGCCTTTGTGTTACGCACGTAGTACAATGTAACACATTCCGGTAAGGCTGCCACCGCTTATATCGCATATCGCCTGCTGGGCATGCGGAGTGAAGACGCGCTCTCTATCAATCAAGATTATGTAGTTTCATACGAGGTAGTCCCCCTCTCCCCGCAAGCGGGGAGAGGGCTAGGGTGAGGGCGTTTCAGAAAATCGCGGCACTCAGTGCGCGCCGGACATGTCGCCGAGGACTTCCTTCGAGGCGACGGTGGAATCGGCCTTGAGCTTGTAGACCATCGGTACGCCGGTCGCGAGGTTGAGCTCCAGGATCTGCGCCTTGCTCAGGCGATCGAGAACCATGACGAGCGAGCGCAGCGAATTGCCGTGGGCGGCGACCAGCACGTTCTGGCCGGCGAGCACGCGCGGCAGGATTTCCGTCAGGTAGTAGGGCCAGACGCGGGCGCCGGTGTCGCGCAGGCTTTCGCCGCCGGGCGGAGGAACGTCGTAGGAGCGGCGCCAGATGTGAACCTGCTCCTCGCCCCACTTGGCGCGGGCGTCATCCTTGTTGAGGCCGGAGAGATCGCCGTAGTCGCGCTCGTTCAGCGCCTGATCCCGGATGGTTTCGAGGCCGGGCTGGCCGATTTCATCGAGGATGATTTTCAGCGTGTGCTGGGCGCGCGTCAGGGCCGAGGTGAAGGCGATGTCGTACTTGATGCCGTAATCGGCCAGAGCCTTGCCGCCGGTCTTTGCCTCTTCGACGCCAAGCGCCGTCAGATCGGGATCCTTCCAGCCGGTAAAGAGATTCTTCAAATTCCAGTCGCTCTGGCCATGACGAACGAGGACGAGAGTACCGCTCATAAAATTTCTCCTTGATAGGGCAATTCCAGGAAAGGTGCGTAGCGGTTTTCCGTCAGGAATTGCGAGACAATAAAAGGCCGGAGCGGATCGGCAGGTCGCTGCCGACCCGCTCCGGGAGGGATCAACGTGTGGAGAGCCCGAGAACGTCGAGCATGGAATAGAAGCCGGGTTTCTTGTCGCGCGCCCAGAGCGCCGCCTGCAGCGCGCCGCGCGCAAACAGCGAACGGTCGCCGGCATTGTGCGACAGCGTCAGCCGCTCGCTTTCGCTGGCGAAGATCACCGAGTGATCGCCGACCACGCCGCCGCCGCGCAGGGTCGCAAAGCCGATCGTGCCCGCCGGGCGCGCCCCCGTATGGCCGTCGCGCACGCGCACGGAATTGTCGTTGAGGTCTATACCGCGACCTTTCGCCGCCGCGTGGCCGAGCAGGAGTGCCGTGCCCGAGGGCGCATCGACCTTATGCCGGTGATGCATCTCCAGCACTTCGATGTCCCAGTCGTTCGAAGGCAATGCGCGCGCCGCCTGTTCGACAAGCACGCTCAAAAGGTTGATGCCGAGGCCCATATTGCCCGACTTGACGATGCGGGCGTGGCGCGCGGCGGCCTTGAACTTCGCCTCGTCCTCCTCCGAGCAGCCGGTCGTGCCGATGATGTGGACGATGCGTGCCTGAGCGGCCAAGGCGGCAAAGCTGACGCTGGTTGCCGGCGTCGTGAAATCGATGACACCTTCGGCATGAAGGAAAGCCGCCAGCGGATCGTCGGTGACGGGAATGCCGATCGGCCCCAGTCCGGCGATCTCGCCAGCATCCTTGCCGATGAAGGCAGAGCCGGGACGGGCAACGGCGGCATGCAGGGTAACGCCGTCGGTTGCATGAATGATGCGGATGAGAGCCTGTCCCATGCGGCCCGCCGCGCCAACCACCACCAGCTTCATCGCATCGTCGCTCATGTCGTCTCTATCGTCTATTTGCGGGAATTACTTGAAATCGCCGGTAGCTGCAGGTTGTTGAGCCGAGCGTAGAGGCCATTGTCGGCTGTCGCAAGCGTTTCATGGTTGCCCTCTTCGACAACGCGGCCGTTCTGCATGACGACGATCTTTTCGGCGCGGACAACCGTCGACAGACGGTGCGCGATGACAACGACCGTGCGGCCGCTCATCGCCTCTTCCAGTGCCTTCTGCACGGCTGCTTCGGATTCCGTGTCGAGCGCCGAAGTGGCTTCGTCTAGAAGCAGGATCGGTGCGTTGCGCACCAGCGCGCGGGCGATCGACAGGCGTTGGCGCTGGCCGCCGGACAGGGTCACACCGTTTTCGCCGACCGGTGTGTCATAGCCCATCGGCTGCGCCTCGATGAAATCATGGGCATAGGCAAGGCGCGCCGCTTCTTCGATCTCGGCATCGGTCGCTTCCGGGCGGCCATAGCGGATATTGTCGCGGATCGTGCCTTCGAAGAGATAGGGCTGCTGCGAGACATAGGCGAGCTGTTGCCGCAGCGATTGTTTCGTCACATGCGCGATATCCTGCCCGTCGATGAAGATGCTGCCGGCCTTCGGATCGTAGAAGCGCGGGATGAGGTTGATGACAGTAGACTTGCCGGCGCCGGAAGGACCGACAAGCGCGGTCGTCTGTCCACCTTCGGCAGTGAAATTGACGCCGGAAAGCACGGCTTCGTCACCATAGGCGAAATGCACGTCGCGGAATTCGATGCGGGCATCGGTCACGTTGAGCGGCTTGGCATCCGGCAGGTCGCGCTGGCGCGGCTCCATGTCGAGCAGTTCGTAGATCATCCGCGCGTTGACGACGGCGCGTTCCAGCTGCACCTGCAGCTTGGCGAGACGGCGGGCCGGATCATAGGCAAGCAGCAGCGAAACGATGAAAGAGAAGACGGCGCCCGGCGGTACGTTCTGGTAAATCGAACGATAGGCGGCATAGGCGAAAATGCCCGCCACGGCAAAGCCGGCGACGGTTTCAATCAGCGGGCCATTGCGCTCGGAAATACGGGCAATGCGATTTTGGCGATTTTCCGCCGCCGTAATCAGCTTATCGACCTTGCGCTCGAGTTCGCGCTCCATCGTGAAGGCCTTGACGATGGAAACTCCCTGAATGGTTTCCTGCATTGCGCCAAGCACGCGGCTGTTGAGAACGACTGCTTCGCGCGTGACGGCGCGCAGGCGTCTGGAAATATGGCGCAGGGCCAGAAAGATTGGCGGAGCGATCACAAAGAAAATAAGGCTCAGCATCGGGTCCTGATAGACCATGTTGCCGAGCAGAAAGATGAACGACAAAAAATCTCGCGCCGTGGAAGTGATGACGAGATTCATCACATCGCGGATGCCGGAAACGTTCTGGCTGACGCGGGCTGCGATCTGCGCAGACCGCGCCTCGTTGAAAAAGCCGACCGAAAGCGTCATCAGATGCGCATAGAGGCGCCGTTGATAGCGGGCGATGATGTTGTTGCCGATCTTCGAGAGAATGACCGATTGAAAATAACCGGCAAAACCACGCGCTATAAATGCTGCGAGGATTGCAAGGCAGATCAGCCACATGACCTCGGCGCGCCGCTCGTAGAAGGCGCCGTTGACGATCGGCCTCATGACCGCAGCCATTGTCGCCGTGGATGCAGCGACGACGATCAGGCAAAATATTGCGACCGAATAGCCCCAAATATGTTCGCGGCCGTTCTCGGCGATAACGCGCTTCAGCATGCCTGTAATGGCTTCGCTGTCGACGTTTTTGCTTTTCGGGTCAGGCAATTTCAATAATCGGCTTCCTGTCTTGAACCAAGCGAGCCGCATCTGGCACGTGCTTTCGCGGCTCTATTAAAGAGTTAGCACGGCTTTGGCTAGACATGCCTTGCCGCTCTGGTTAAGGCCGATCACGGAGCCGAGCCTATTATAGAGGAAGGCGGCTCCTGCAAAAAGGCATGGCGCATCGGATGTTTCGGCGCGCCATGAGCTGTTTGGCAAGCGGTTAACGCCGCCAGCGACGGCCTTCTGTCGCAAGGCCAAAGTTTGTCGGCTTGCGGGCATAGGTAGCGAGGCCGGAAAGCGCCGCCAGCGGATTGACGACCACATGGGTCGGGATCGACTTCATCAGTTCCGTATGCGGTGCCTTGTCCTCGAAGGCGGCGCGGAATTCCGGCTTCTGCAGCGCCGGCAGGATCTTCTGCGGAATGCCACCCGAGAGATAGACGCCGCCGCGCGCCATGAAGATCATGGCGATATCGCCGGCAACGCGGCCGAGATAGGTGACGAACAGCGTCAGCGTCTCCTCGGCCTGCTTGTTGGTGCCGGCAAGCGCATGGTTGGTGATGTCGGCTGGCTCCTTCAGGCTCGGCTCGATGCCATCGGCGGCGCAGATCGCATGATAAATATTCTGGAGGCCGCGGCCGCAGATCACCTGTTCGGCCGAGATGCGGCCTTCGATCGACTCCAGGTGCGGCCAAATCTGCAGGTCGCGTTCCGTTCGCGGCCCAAGATCGATATGCCCACCTTCGCCCGGCACAGGCACCCATTGATGCTGGGTGTGGACGAGACCGCCGACGCCGAGACCGGTGCCCGGCCCGAGCACGGCGCGCGATGCAATCATAGTCCCGGATGCTTTGCCGATGGTTTGGCGATGCTCGTCGGAAATCTCGGCGATCGCCAGCGCCTGCGCCTCGAAATCGTTGATGACGAGCACGTCCTCGATGCCGAGGTTGGCGATCATCGTCTTCGGACGGATCACCCAATCGCAATTGGTCAGCGGAATCTCGTCGCCCTGCACGGGACCTGCCATGGCGAGAATTGCCGAGCGCGGCCGGACCTTGCTGTTTTCAAGGGCGAGTTTGATCGCATCGTCGATCGTGGCGAAATTTGCCGTCTGAACGACCGGAAAATGTTCCTGTTCGGAATCCGCATCGACGAGAATGGAGAAACGCGCATTGGTGCCGCCGATATCGCCGATCAGGATTGGGAAAGGCAAGGGGGCATCGCTGTGATTGAGCTCGGGCATGGCCAGGTCCGTGGTCTGCCGCCGGCAAGGCGGATTAATGGTTCAGTGTTTTGATCAGCCGCTCGGCAGTGGATTCGTTGAGCGCCATCGGAATGTCGTAGAGAACGGCAAGCCGCGTCAATGCCTTCACGTCGACGTCGTGAGGGTGCGGAGTGAGAGGATCGATGAAGAAGACGAGCATGTCGATCTTGCCGGTGGCGATGAGCGCACCGATCTGCTGGTCGCCGCCGAGCGGGCCGCTTTTCAGGCGGGTGACGTTGAGATCCGGACAGGCATCCAGCACGCGGCCGCCCGTCGTGCCCGTGGCGACGATATTCCAATTGGCAAGAGCGGCCTCGTTGCGCCGCGCAAATTCCGCCATCGCATCTTTTTTCTGATCATGCGCGATCAGTGCGATGCATTTGCTGCCGGCCATGAAATCCTTGCTCCACCCACTGCTTTCAATCGATTTATCCGCCTTCTATACCAAGGGGGAGCGTTTTGAAAGACTGCCCCTGCAAGGACAGTTCGGGATCACTGCTGCGGAATTTGGCCGGGCGGCGTATCGCCTGAGACCGGCATTGCGTTCGTATCGGCCGAAGCGGCCGCATCCTTGGCGCCAGAGGCGGCAGGACGCGTGGAGGCTACCGACGGTGCCGCCAACACGGCCTGGCAGGCTTTGGGCAGATCCGCGACCATGACCTCGCGCGGCTTTTGGGGCGGCTTGTCGCTGGGCTTCGGCTTGGCCCAGGGCTGCGGTCCGAACCACCAGGCAAGCGACTTGTCGCAGCCGTCGCCGGCGGCGACCGGCGCCTGCCCCGTGCAGCCGATGGAGCCGGCTGGGCAGCGGAGGCGGATATGGAAATGCGAGTCATGCCCGTATTCTGGCCGTAGCTTGCCGAGATTGCTGCGGTCGCCCGTCCAGGTCTCGCACATCTTCTTCTTGATCGCCGGATTGACGAAGATGCGCTCCACTTCGGGATAGCTCGCCGCGCGCATCAGCAGGCGCGCATGCGCCGGCGTCCAGACCTTGTCGTTGATCGTCAGGAACTTGTCCTTGGCGAGCATGGTGGTGAAGGGCAAAGCTTCGCGCTCTTCTGCCGTCATCTTGCGCCGTGGCATCGGCGTCAGCCAAACGTCGGCATCGAGGCCGATCTGATGCGAGGCATGGCCGTTGGCCATCGGACCGCCGCGCGGCTGCGAGATATCACCGACGAGCAGACCCGGCCAGCCGTCATTCTTCGCCGCATCACGCGACAGCCGCTCCAAGAGGCCGATCGTTTCCGGCCGGCCCCAGCGACGATTGCGCGACAGGCGCATTGCCTGCCACGTCGGGCCGTCGGCCGGCAGGGCGACTGCGCCCGCAAGGCACCCTTTCGCGTAGAAGCCGATTGATTGCGGCGCCCCCTGCGTCGGCAGCGTCACTGCGCCGAAGACCGCTTTTGCGCTGCCGGGCGAAGGTGTGGCCTGCTGCGCCAGCGCATCGCTGGCGACAAGGCCCATCCCGATCGAGGTTGCGAGAGAGAATTTGCCGATCGTTCGAAAGGCGCGAGCCAGAAGTAAAGCCATGCATATCCCTGAAAGGCGGTCGGCATTAGCCGAAGTGATTTGCCGCGAGATTATCCTGAAACAGGATGGAAGTGAATCCGCGGCAATCGCCGGTGGCTACCGGCTGACCGCCTTTGCCGGCATGGCCGTCGTTACGACAGATCAGTTCGCCAGGATTTCCGACGTCTTGCGGATACGCGACAGCCGCGGCAGCACTTTCGTGCAGGCGAAATCCTGCATATCCTGCGAGAGGGTCGTTACGGCATCCTCGGCGACAATGACGGCGTAGTTTGCCGCATGGGCATCGCGCACGGTGCCTTCCACACCGAAATTGGTGGCGACACCCGTCACGATCAGCGTTTTGATGCCGCGGCGGCGCAGCTGCAGATCGAGCTCCGTGCCGTAGAAGGCGCTCCACTGGCGCTTGACGATGGCGACATCCGGCGTCAGCTCCGCTATTTCCGCGGGAGCCTCAAGCGCGGCCGGCGGCAAACCTCCTGGGGGAAGCGGGAAGCTTTCGTCGGTCGGCTGATTGACAGCATCGGCATAGTCTGCGGAAAATCCGACCGTCACGAAAACGGTCGTTCCGCCATCGGTCTTCAGTTTGTTTGCGATGGCGACCGTATTGGTGACGATCTGCTGGGCGGAGTAGGGCGCGAGCGGCCGGCTGAGCACGAGGCCTTGCAGGTCGATGGAAACGAGAGCGGTGGTTTTGCGATCGTAAAGTGACATCTGGGGGCTCCGGAAAAACATGAGGGTCTCCTCACAATGGAAAATATGAGGATGACCTCACAAAAATCAAGTGAAGAATTGAAGATGCGCGCGCCGAAGCGGCAGCGCGGTCATGATCGCGTCGTCATACTGCTGGAGGCGGCCGCAAAGGTTTTCGCGGGCAAGGGCTATGAGGCGGCAACGATGACGGAGATTGCGGCGGAGGCGCATTCATCGATCGGCTCGCTCTATCAGTTCTTTCCGACAAAGCCCCTGCTCGCCGAGGCGCTGCATATCGATCGCCTGGAGCGCCTTAAGGCGGGGCTTCGTGACATGGCGGAACGGAGCATAGGGCTTTCCGCCGCCGGTAGCGGCGAAGCAATCTTCGATGCGCTCGGTGCTTTCATCGAGCGATATCCCGAGTTTCCCGTACTAGCCGGGCGTCGCGATATTCCCAAGGACCGCAAGGCGCGCTCGCGCGCCGAGTTGCGAGAGCTGATTGCCGCCTTTCTGCGGCAGGCCCATCCGCCGATAACGGACGATATCGTGCTGATGGCGGGCATCGTGCTCGAATTGCTGCGCATTGCCGTCGTCGTTTCCAGCGACCCGGATGCCGCCGAGGACCGGCGTGTCTTCGCGGAACTGCGGCTGATGCTGCGCAAACGTCTTGAGGATGCTACCGCAAAGGACTGAGGCCGGGATATGGTCTTCAGCCTTTGCAACGAGATGAATTGTTGCGTCCTGCTTTTTGCCCTCATTTGCCGTATGCTGATTCCTTAGACATCATCAGGAGATCATGAATGGCATTGTCGCGGTTGAAAGCAGGCTTGGTCGTTTCTCTTTTTTGCCTGCTGGCAATGCCTCTAGCCACGAAAGCCGAAGAGCCGCAATTCCGCATCGGCACCGCCATTCTCGGCGACCTGAAATACCAGCCCGGCTTCAAGCATTTCGATTACGTCAATCCGGATGCACCGAAGGGTGGCGAGGTGAAGCTGTCGAGCAATGGCACCTTCGATACCCTCAATCCGATACTGTATAAGGGTAATCCCGTAGCGGGGATAAGTTCTTTGGGGGCGGGCCTTGTCTTTGACAGCCTTCTGAAGTCGGCGGATGACGAGATTTCCTCCTCCTATGGCTTGCTCGCCGAGGGCGTTTCCTATCCGGACGATATTTCCAGTGCTACTTTCCGCCTGCGAGCCGAAGCTAAATGGGCAGACGGACAGCCGGTGACGCCCGAGGATGTTGTCTTCAGTTTCGACAAGGCGAAGGAACTCAATCCGCTCTTCACCAGCTACTACAGCCATGTGACGCGCGCCGAGAAGACCGGCGATCGCGACGTGACCTTTTATTTCGACGAGAAGAACAATCGCGAACTGCCGTCGATTCTCGGCCAATTCCCGATCGTGCCGAAGCACTGGTGGGAAGGTACGGGGCCGGACGGCAAACCGCGCGATATCTCCCGCACCACGCTCGAGCCCGTTATGGGATCCGGACCGTACAAGATCGTTTCGATTTCGCCCGGTTCCACCATCCGTTATGAATTGCGCGACGACTATTGGGGCAAGGATCTGCCCGTCAGCGTCGGTTTGAACAATTTAAAGACGATCTCCTACACCTACTTCGCCGACAATGATGTGGAGTTCGAGGCCTTTCGCGGCGGCACCATCGACTATTGGCAGGATAATGTCGCAAGCCGCTGGGTTACCGGCTACGATTTTCCCGCTGCCAAGGACGGCCGCATCAAACGCGAAGAAGTGCCCAATCCGCTTCGCGCCACCGGCGTTATGCAGGCGCTCGTGCCCAACATGCGTCGCGATCAGTTCAAGGACGAGCGTGTTCGCGAGGCGCTGAACTATGCTTTCGATTTCGAAGAGCTTAACCGCACCATCGCTTTCAACCAGTACAGCCGCGTCAATAGCTTCTTTTTCGGCACGAAGCTCGCTTCTTCGGGCCTGCCGGAAGGTAAAGAGCTCAGTGTTCTCAATGAGGTGAAGGACAAGGTCCCGGCTGAAGTCTTCACGACGCCTTATACCAACCCGGTCGGCGGCGATCAACAGAAGGCCCGCGACAATCTTCGTAAAGCGCTCGATCTGTTCAAGCAGGCGGGATATGTTCTGAAGGGCAACCAGATGGTGAATGCTCAGACGGGCAAGCCATTTTCGATGGAGATTCTGCTCGGCAGTCCCTTCGTGGAGAAATGGGTTCTACCCTATGCCCAGAATTTGAAGAAAATCGGCATCAACGCCACTGTCCGTACGGTCGATTCATCCCAATACATCAATCGCGTTCAGAACTTCGACTATGACATGATCTGGACAGTTTGGGCGCAAACATTGAATCCCGGCAACGAGCAGATTGATTTCTGGGGATCTGCCTCCGCCAATCGTAAGGGTTCGCGCAATTTTGCCGGCATTTCTGATCCAGGCATCGATGCTCTCGTCAATAAGGTCATTTTCGCCAAAGACCTCGAGGAGAAGGACGTCACTGCCAAGGCGCTCGACCGTGTATTGCTCGCCCATCACTACGTGGTTCCCCTCTTTTACACGACCAGCTTCCACATTGCTTACTGGGACAAGTTCGAGCATCCGGCCCGACTGCCCGAATATTCGATCGGCTTCCCCGATGTCTGGTGGTCGAAAAGCGCCGGAAAGTGAGCCTCTCTTGCAATGAGGGGCTTGCTGGCTCCAAATGCTCAGGGCTGATTCGGATAGTTTCAAGCTGATATGACTGCGCCGGTCTCGATCCGGCGGAAGGGACTATGATTTGATCGACAGACGGATTGAGGCGAGGCGGAACATACCCCTCTTTGAGGGAGCGACGGGCTGATGGGCGCCTATATCCTGCGACGTCTCCTGCTGATGATCCCGACCATCGTCGGCATCATGGCGATTTCCTTCACCATCGTGCAGTTTGCGCCGGGCGGTCCGGTCGAGCAGGTCATTGCGCAGCTGACAGGGCAGGGCGACAATGCCAACGGTCGCCTGTCCGGCGGCACCGACATGCTGGCCCAGCAATCCCTGGACGACAGCAGCTCGAAATATCGCGGCGCGCAGGGGCTCGATCCCGAGCTGATCGCCAAGCTCGACAAGCAATTCGGCTTCGACAAACCGCCGCTCGAGCGCTTCGGCCAGATGATGTGGAACTATATCCGCTTCGATTTCGGCGAGAGCTTCTTCCGCAATACCACCGTCATCGACCTCATCGCCCAGAAGCTGCCAGTGTCGATCTCGCTCGGCATCTGGATCCTGATCTTCTCCTACGCCATTTCCATTCCGCTCGGCATCCGCAAGGCGGTGCAGGACGGATCGACCTTCGATGTCTGGACCTCGGGCATTATCATCGTCGGCTACGCCGTCCCGAGCTTCCTGTTCGGCATCATGCTGATCGTGCTCTTTGCCGGCGGCTCCTTCTTCGACTGGTTCCCGCTGCGCGGCCTCGTTTCGGATAATTTCGCCGACCTCAGCTGGTGGCAGAAGATCCTCGATTATCTCTGGCATCTGGTGCTGCCGCTGATTTCGCTGTCGCTCGCCGCTTTTGCCACCACGACGCTGCTCACCAAGAATTCCTTCATCGAGGAGATCAAGAAGCAATATGTCATCACCGCCCGCGCCAAGGGCCTTTCCGAACGGCGCGTGCTCTATGGCCATGTCTTCCGCAACGCCATGCTCATCGTCATTGCCGGCTTCCCCGGCGCCTTCATCTCCGCCTTCTTCACCGGCTCGCTTTTGATCGAGAACATCTTCTCGCTCGATGGCCTCGGGCGCCTCAGCTATCTCTCCGTTGTCCAGCGCGACTATCCGGTTGTGTTTGCGACGCTGTTCATCTTCTCGCTGCTCGGCCTCGTCGTCAGCCTCGTCTCCGACCTCATCTACACCTGGATCGATCCGCGCATCGATTTCGAGCGGAGGGACGTGTGATGGATGCAGCCAATCAGCAGAGTCTTCCGACGACGGTGAAGCCGCCGCGCAAGGGATTGTTCTCGCCGACCAATGTGCGCCGCTGGGAGAACTTCAAGGCGAACCGCCGCGGCTACTGGTCGCTCTGGATCTTCCTGGTGCTGTTCGTCCTCAGCCTGGGCGCCGAGTTCATCGTCAACGACCGGCCGATCCTGATTTCCTACAAGGGCGAGATCCTGACGCCGGTCTTCGTCGACTATCCGGAGGAGAAGTTCGGCGGCTTCCTGGCGCAGACGGATTATCGCGCCCAGGATATTCAGGACGAGATCAACGCCAATGGCTGGATGATCTGGCCGCCGATCCATTATTCCTATCAGACTGCCAATTCCAATCTGCCCAAGGGAATGTCGGCGCCGACGCCGCCTTTCTGGGCGATGAGCAAGGAAACCCGTTGCTCGGGCTATCCGGGCGGTATTGCCGATCCGAATTGCAACTGGAGCAATTTCAACTGGCTCGGCACCGACGATCAGGCCCGCGACGTGCTCGCCCGTTTGGTCTACGGCTTCCGCATCTCGGTACTGTTCGGTCTGGCGCTCACCATCTGCTCGGCCGTCGTCGGTGTCTGCGCCGGCGCGATACAGGGCTATTTCGGCGGCTGGACCGATCTTCTGATGCAGCGTTTCATCGAGATCTGGTCGTCCATGCCGGTGCTCTATATCCTGCTGATCATCGCCTCGGTATTGCCGCCCGGTTTCTTCATCCTGCTCGGCATATTGCTCTTGTTTTCCTGGGTCGGTCTCGTCGGGGTCGTACGCGCCGAATTCCTGCGGGCGCGCAATTTCGAATATGTGCGCGCCGCCCGCGCGCTCGGCGTCAACAACCGCACCATCATGTATCGCCACCTGCTGCCGAACGCGATGGTCGCGACGCTGACCTTCGTTCCCTTCATTCTGTCGGGCTCGATCACCACCCTGACCTCGCTGGATTTCTTGGGCTTCGGTATGCCGCCCGGCTCGCCGTCGCTGGGTGAAATGATCGCCCAGGGCAAATCCAATCTGCAGGCTCCCTGGCTGGGGCTTTCGGCCTTCTTCACCATGTCGATCATGCTGTCGCTGCTGATTTTCATCGGCGAGGCCGTGCGCGATGCCTTCGATCCGAGGAAGACGTTCCGATGAGCAATGCTCGCAATTGCAATGTGTCCGGGATAAACTTTGCGGCCTACGACGCAGAACGGATGATGTCGCTATGAACAAGATTGTATTGGAGCACTATCCCGTATCGAAATTGCCGAAGGACGTCCGAGATCGGCTGCAAGGTGATGCCCCGACAGTGCGATTGGTAATTGAAGACGACGAAAAGTCGGAAGCTTTATCGTCTTCTCCTTTTGCTTTTGTCGAAAAGGAAAATGCGGTTGCAGATAATCTGGGCAACCTTTTGAGGAGGTATCGAGAGCACCCCGAAAACTTCTCCGGCAAAGTGACCGTTGAGGAAGCCGTTGCTCGAATTCGCAAGCTCCGTGATGAGTGGGATGATGAATGACAACATTCCCTCGCATTTATTGGGATACGAATATTTTCATCATGCTTCGTGAACATAGCGGTCAGCTTCACGATTTGCTTTGGCAATTGCTGGAGGCGACAAGAGGACACCATGTATCATTTACAACTAGCGAGCTGACGTTCAGCGAACTTAAAGTCAGACCTCTCCAGCAGAACGACTTGGAGCTTTTTAAGACCTACGATGAATGGTCATCCGGCGATCGCTGGCTTGAAATTTGGCCTGTTAGTAGACCTGTCCTCGAAGGCGCAGCGTTGCTCCGGGCACAGAAGGCAGGGCTCAAGCTACCGGACGCAATTCATGTCGCTACTGCACTACATGTCCATTGTTCTCATTTCCTGACCGCAGATATGGGATTGAAAAATATCGATGACTTGGTTCACCCGTTGCGTGGAAAGCTGGACATAATACCTCTCACAATCCTCCGCCCCGATGAGCCCACTCTGACATCCCTCCTGAAAAGCATGGCCGAATGACCGAACCGCTGCTGTCAGTCCGCAATCTCTCCGTCGCCTTTCATCA
The DNA here is from genome assembly GCF_030182565.1 of Rhizobium centroccidentale. Taxonomy (NCBI): domain Bacteria; kingdom Pseudomonadati; phylum Pseudomonadota; class Alphaproteobacteria; order Hyphomicrobiales; family Rhizobiaceae; genus Rhizobium; species Rhizobium centroccidentale. The sequence goes on from NZ_JAQJCG010000019.1 coordinate 72,158, forward strand.
AGGCGGGCAGACCTCGACCGCCGTCGACGGCGTTTCCTTCGATATCCATAAGGGCGAGGTCGTGGCTCTGGTCGGCGAATCCGGCTCAGGCAAATCGGTTTCGGCCAATTCGATCCTGAAGCTCTTGCCTTATCCGGCCGCGAGCCACCCATCCGGCGAAATCCTGTTCAAGGGCAAGGACCTCTTGAAGGCATCGGATAACGAGCTGCGCGCCGTGCGCGGCAACGACATCACCATGATCTTCCAGGAGCCGATGACCTCGCTTAATCCGCTTCATTCGATCGAAAAGCAGATCAGCGAAATCCTGGCGCTGCACCAGGGCATCGTGGGCGAGGCCGCGCGCAGTCGCACGCTGGAGCTCTTGAACCAAGTCGGCATTCGCGAGCCGGAAAAGCGCCTCAAGGCCTATCCGCATGAGCTGTCGGGTGGCCAGCGCCAGCGCGTGATGATCGCCATGGCGCTCGCCAACCGCCCCGAACTCCTGATCGCCGACGAGCCGACGACCGCGCTCGACGTCACTGTGCAGGCGCAGATTTTGGAATTGCTGCGCGAGCTCAAGGGTGCGCATGGCATGTCGATGCTGTTCATCACCCACGATCTCGGCATCGTCCGTAAATTTGCCGACCGGGTCTGCGTCATGACCAAGGGCAAGATCGTCGAGACCGGCACGGTGGAGGACGTCTTCACCCGGCCGCAGCATGACTATACCCGTCATCTGTTGGCAGCCGAGCCGCGCGGCGAGCCGCCGGCGAGCGATGCGAACAAGCCAGTCGTCATGGAAGGAAGCGATATTCGCGTCTGGTTCCCGATCAAGGCCGGCTTCATGCGCAAGGTCGTCGATCATGTAAAGGCGGTCGATGGGATCGATCTGAAGCTTCGCGCCGGCCAGACGCTCGGCGTCGTCGGCGAATCCGGCTCAGGCAAGACCACGCTTGGTCTCGCGCTCGCCAGGCTTATTTCCTCCAAGGGCCGTATCGCCTTCGTCGGCAAGGATATAGCCGGCTATTCGTTCCGCGAGATGCGGCCGCTGCGCAATCAGCTGCAGGTGGTCTTCCAGGACCCCTACGGATCGCTCAGCCCGCGCATGTCGGTCGGCGAGATCATCGCCGAGGGGCTGAAGGTGCATGAGCGCTCGCTTTCGGCCGATGAGCGCGACAAGCGCGTCTGCTGGGCGCTGGAGGAAGTGGGCCTCGATCCGTCCACCCGCTGGCGCTTCCCGCATGAATTCTCTGGCGGCCAGCGCCAGCGCATCGCCATAGCCCGCGCCATGGTGTTGAAGCCGCGCTTCGTCATGCTGGACGAGCCCACCTCGGCGCTCGACATGAGCGTGCAGGCGCAGGTGGTCGACCTGCTGCGCGACCTGCAGCAGAAGCACGATCTTGCCTATCTCTTTATCAGTCACGATCTGAAGGTGGTGAAGGCGCTCGCCAACGAACTGATCGTCATGCGCTTCGGCAAGGTCGTCGAGCAGGGCGCATCCGCCGATATTTTCCGGGCGCCGAAAGAGGATTACACCAGGGCGCTGCTTGCCGCCGCATTCAATATCGAGGCGGTGCCGACCGCCGCCATCCAGCAATAGAGACCACCATCATGCCGGCCAAAAGCCCCGTTCTCGTCGATCTCAAATTCAATCCCGTGTCCATTGCCAAGGCGCTTGAGACGGCCTTTGCCGATCGCGGCAGCATCAATCTGGCTGATCCTGCCAATAAAGGCGCGGATCTCTCCCATGTCGACTACGCGCTTTTGTGGAAGCCGGATGCGGATCTTTTCGAGCGCGCGCCCAATCTCAAGGTCATCTTCTCGGGCGGCGCCGGCGTCGATTCGATGATGTCGATCGCCGGCCTGCCTGACATTCCGATGGTCCGCTTCGTCGATCGCAGCCTGACAGTGCGCATGAGCGAATGGGTCGTCATGCAGTGCCTCATGCATCTGCGCGATGTGCAGGGGCATTTCAGGAATCAGCGCCAGCATCTATGGGTACAGCAGAATGGCCCCGAAGCCGCAGAAGTTACCGTGGGCGTCATGGGCCTCGGCGTTCTCGGCTGCGATGCCGCCGCGAAATTGAAAGTTATGGGCTTCAACGTCATTGGCTGGTCCCGCAGCAAGAAAGAGATCGATGGCATGGAAACCTTCGATGCCGCGGGACTCGATGAGTTCCTGGGACGCACGGACATCTTGGTCGGCCTCTTGCCGCTGACGCCGGAGACGACGGGAATCTACAACGCCTCGCTTTTTTCCAAGCTGCACCGCAATGGTCCGCTCGGTAAGCCGGTCTTCATCAACGCGGGCCGCGGGAAGAGCCAGGTTGAGGCCGATATCGCTTCGGCGGTTCGCACCGGCGTCCTCGGCGGCGCCTCCCTCGATGTCTTCGCCGTCGAGCCTCTGGCTGCGGACGATCCGCTCTGGGAGTTGGAAAATGTCATCATCACGCCGCATGATTCCGCCATGTCTGACGAAAGGGCGCTGATGCGCCATGTCGAGGAGCAGATCGCCCGCTTCGAACGCGGTGAGCCGCTGCAGCATCTGGTAGATCGCAACCGGGGTTACTAAGTCTATTTTCGGATGATGATAGTCGAGGCTTCTGTCTCGACTATCGCTGGCAAAATGCGACCCATTTGCCCTGGTATCAATTTTCTTTCAGCGACTGGACTTTCGCGCAACATTTTTTGATAACAAGGCGCTACAACCGCATGCCGGCAGGATAGTCTGTGGCTCGCATGACGTCCGTAGGGCAGGAGACGGGGCAGGAACGACATGACCAAGACGGATATCGCCACCCGCGTCTATAACCATACCTGGAAGCTCGATCCGATCATCCGCAGCCTGATCGATACGGATTTCTATAAGCTTTTGATGTTGCAGATGATCTGGAAGCTTTATCCGGATGTCGATGCCACCTTCTCGCTGATCAATCGCACCAAGAGCGTTCGCCTTGCCGAGGTGATCGACGAGAAGGAATTGCGCGAGCAGCTCGACCATGCCCGCACGCTCAGGCTCTCCAAGAAGGAGATGATCTGGCTGGCGGGTAACAGTTTTTACGGCCGCGCGCAGATCTTCGAACCGGAATTCCTCGCCTGGCTGTCGAATTTCCAGCTGCCGGAATACGAGCTCTCGAAGCGCGACGGCCAATATATTCTCGATTTCCACGGCTCGTGGAAGGAAACAACGATGTGGGAGATTCCCGCACTCGCCATCATCAACGAGCTTCGTTCGCGAACGGCGCTGAAGGCGCTCGGTCCCTTCACGCTCGATGTGCTCTATGCCCGCGCGAAGGCCAAGATGTGGGAAAAGGTGGAGCGGCTGCGGGAACTGCCTGGCCTGCGCATTTCCGATTTCGGCACCCGCCGACGCCACAGCTTCCTCTGGCAGCGCTGGTGCGTCGAAGCCTTGAAGGAAGGTGTGCCCCACGCCTTCACCGGCACGAGCAATGTGCTCCTTGCCATGGATTCCGATCTCGAAGCCGTCGGCACCAATGCCCATGAGCTGCCGATGGTCGCCGCAGCACTTGCGAAAAATGATGAAGAGCTTGGCAAGGCGCCCTACAAGGTGCTGCGCGACTGGAACCGTCTCTATGGCGGCAATCTGCTCGTCGTATTGCCTGATGCCTTCGGCACGGCTTCCTTCCTGCGCAACGCTCCGGAATGGGTGGCCGACTGGACGGGCTTCCGCCCCGACAGCGCCCCACCCATCGAGGGCGGCGAGAAGATCATCGAATGGTGGAAGAAGATGGGCCGCGATCCGCGCCAGAAGCTGCTGATTTTCTCAGACGGCCTCGATGTCGATGCCATCATCGACACCTACAAGCATTTCGACGGCCGCGTCCGCATGAGCTTCGGCTGGGGCACCAATCTGACCAACGACTTCGCCGGCTGCGCGCCGACCGAACTCAAGGGCCTCAATCCTATATCTATCGTCTGCAAGGTGATCGAGGCAAACGGCCGGCCGGCCGTGAAGCTCTCGGACAATCCCCAGAAGGCGACGGGCGAGCCGGCGGAGGTCGAGCGCTATCTGAAATTCTTTGGCGCGGAAGACCGCGTTGATCAGGAAGTGCTGGTTTAAAGCGTTTTCCAGGAAAAGTGCGTAGCGGTTTTCCGTCCGGAACGAGTAAAACTTCTAGTGGCGGATCGCCGCTTCCATCCGCGCGACGCGGCGAAACAACGTCCAGCGGCCATTTTCCCAGCGATATTGATCCGGTGAAATAACGTAGGGCACATCGCTGAGATCTGCGCTGATCAGTTCCAGAAGCTGCAGGCCTTCAATGTCGTTCTCATGCGTAAAGAACACCTTGTCGCGCGACAGGAAGGCGGCGATCGGCGCGGCGCCGCCGGATTGCTCCTGCACCTGCGCCCAGAAATTCGGCAGGAACGCGATGCTGGATTCGAACTGACCGTCCACCTCGACATATTGGAATCGGCTGCGCTTGGCGATCTGGACGCCGGTCTTGGCAAGGAACTTCTGCAGGTTGGCCTGTGCCATTTCGGCGAGCTCCCGGGCATCGATGCCCCAATCGTCGAGTGCTTCGGCCATCACGTAGTTGACCGTCGTTTCGCCGTTGACGACGAAGAGCTTGATCAGGTTTTCTGCCTCGTCGAGGTAGACGAATTGCGGCGGATTGGGCTCGTCCTTGACGGCCTGCATCATCTGCTGCCGCGCAACCTCGACGAAATCGCGTGCTTTCAGGACCGGCAGCACCTTGGCGAGCTCGCCGCTGTCAACCATTGCTTCCGTCATATTGAGATAGTTGAGGAGCGCCTGCGCACGCGCCGGCCCGCGCTTTTCGCGCAGCGCCAGCAGGGCATTGCTCAGGAATTTCGTCATCGTATCGCCGTTGCGGCCGTGCAGCGTCAGGCTGCCGGCCGCGGCATCGTAATCGACACGGATGAGGTCCCCGAAGAATGGCAGGCGTTCCTGCAGATAGGCGGCAAAGGCTGCTTCATCCTGCAAGGCTTCGTCGGGAATGTTTAGATCGAGGGTCTTGGCAGCGGCCGTGTTCTCTGGCTCTTGCACTGGGAGGGTTTGGCTGGAGCGCCCCTCAGCGCGCTCGCCTCTGCCGAAGAGCCTTTTCAGGAAATTGAACACGCGCATCCCCGAGCACTGAACGGTATTGCAGCAGAACCTAGCGCGGCTGCCGTAGCGGGGCAATGCCGGCGGATGGATGAGCACGGTAAGTGCCTGCTTGCCCGTGTGAAAAACGCGTATAGTCTGCGGGAGCGGGCCGGATGGTCCGATGGCAAGAAGGGCAGCGCAGATGAGGAATGTCGGGGATAGCAGGTGGACGATCGGAGGCCTGCTTTTTTGTCTTTTCGTACTGGCTGTGCCCATGGCGGTCGTCGCGCAGAATGCGGCCGTACCGCAGCCGGCAACTTCGCCGCCCGACAAGGTTCGCGAGCTGATGCAGCTGCTGAACGAGCCCGATGTCAGGCAGTGGCTTACCACGCAGCTCAACAGTCAGCCTGCGTCCGCCAACGATAAACCCGCGACCGCCAGCGATCCCGGTCCTGCCGACGGCAATCAGATGTCGGTTCTGTCAGGCATGCTCGGCCACACGCGGCATCACCTCGAGCTGGTCTCCGGCGCTGCGATGACATTGCCCTACGAGGTCATGACGGCGTCGGAAAAGCTGGAAGGCGAGGGCAAGTCGGTCGGCCTCGTGCGCATCATCGTTCAGATTGTCCTCCTGTTCTTCCTCGGGTTGGTGGCCGAACTCGCCGTTGCCCGCTTCATCAACACCAGGCATATGCAGCGCACTGAGAGGGCTGCGGATACCGAGACGGAACTGCAGGCAGCACGCTTCCAGTTTCTGGGCGGCGTCGTGCCCGCCATCATCCATGGCCTGGTGACACTCGTTCCGCTTCTTGCCTTCGACTGGCCGCCTGCCATTGAAAATTTCGCCATCGCCTGCGTCATCGCGATGGTATCGATCAGGCTGGCGATCTCCATCGGCAGGCTTGTCATGGAATTGATCGCGATGCGTCGCGCCGGTGATGTTCTCGACGAGGACGGCGGCACCGCCCGCATCGCCGAGCGGCGGCGCGTGGCCTATTACTGGTATCGGCGATGCACGCTGTTTGCCATTTATTTCGCCTGCGGCTGGGCGGTCATACAGGCCGTCACGTCGCTGGACTTTTCCGCAGGTGCGCGGGACCTCATCGGCTACACGCTCGGCATCGGCCTGTTCCTGATCGCCACGGCTGCCGTGTGGTCCAGGCCACTCCAGCAGGAAAGCCGTGGGGCGAAGACGGTTTCCTGGCTGTTGACGATTTTCTTCGTGGCGCTCTGGTGTCTCTGGGTGGCCGGCTTCGATGGCCTCTTGTGGATCGGCATCTATGCGATATTGCTGCCGCGCGTCCTCTCGGTATCAACGCAGGCGATCGAGGCTCTGCATGACGCGGCCGATGGCATTTTCGGCGCCGGCAAGATCGCGGCCGTATTGCTCGACCGCGGCTTGCGGGCGCTGATCATTACCTTTGCGGCTTTATGGCTCGGCCATATGCTGGGGGTCGAGGCGCATGCGATGATGAGCGGCAGCGAATCGAATGTCGGCCGCATCGCTCGCGGCATTCTCGGCGGCATCATCATCCTCTTGGTTGCCGATCTCGTCTGGCAGCTGGCGAAAACCTATATCGACGGCAAAGTCATGCAATCCCTGCCGGCCGCAGGCGAATCCGACGAGATCAGGGCGAGCCGTGCCCGGCTGCAGACGCTGCTGCCGATCTTCCGCAACATTCTTGCGGTCGTCATCGGCATCATTGCGGTCATGATGGTGCTGTCGGGCCTCGGCGTTCAGATCGGGCCGCTGATCGCGGGCGCCGGCGTTGTCGGCGTCGCGGTCGGCTTCGGCGCGCAGACCATCGTCAAGGACGTTATCAGCGGCGTCTTTTATCTCTGGGACGATGCTTTCCGCATCGGCGAATATATCGAAAGCGGCCATTACAAGGGCGTGGTCGAATCCTTCAGCCTGCGCTCCGTCAAGCTGCGCCATCAGCGCGGCCCATTGGCGACGATCCCCTTCGGCTCACTCGGTGCGGTCAATAACATGAACCGCGACTGGGCGATCGACAAGATCATCGTCAAGGTCACCTACGATACCGATCTCGTGAAGCTGAAGCGCATCGTCAAGGATATCGGCCAGCGCCTGCTTGAAGACGAGGATCTGAAGCCAAATATCATTCAGACGCTGAAGATGAAGGGCGTAGAGCAGTTCGGCGATTTCGCGATCGAGATCAGGCTGGCGATCACGGCCAAGCCGAACGAACTCTCGGTCATCCGCCGCAGTGCGCTGGCCTTGATCAAGCAATCCTTCGACGAAAACGGTATCCAGTTCGCCTTCCCCACCGTACAAGTGGCAAGCGACAAGGATGCGGCGGCCGCCGCTGCCCGGCAGCTCATCGAGATGCGGGCGGCAAACGTGGATGGCGCGCAGCAGGCGAGCTAGACCGGCGAACTGGTTTATAGAGGCGAGAGGCGGAATCTGAAGGCTTCGTTTGCCTTGGGATCACGGCTTTGGCGCCGCCGTGGTGCCACGCACGATCAGGGTGACATCGATCATCTCGCGTTCGGCCGGTACGGCATCGTGAAGAACGGCCTGCACCGCGCGTTGCGCGATCTCGGCAAAGGGCTGGGCCATCGTTGTCAGGCCGGGCTCGACCATGCCGCCTTCTGGTACGCCGTCGAAGCCGATGACGGAGACGTCCTGCGGCACCGAGAGGCCTCGCGCCCGTAGCCAGTTGATCGCCAGCAAGGCGATGTTATCGGACATGGCGAGGATCGCCGTCGGCGGTTCCGGCGCGGAAAACAGGTAGTCGAGCCCGGCTTCGACGCTTGGCTTGTCATTGAGCGTCTCAAAGATAGGCACGTTTTCGCGCCCAATTCCGAACGCTTCGAGCGCCTGCCAATAGCCGAGTGCGCGATCGCGCGAGGTGGAATACATCGCCCGTCCGATCCCGGCGACGCTGACCGGCCCGACATGATCGTCCGAAAGTTCGGTCGCGAGCACGCCGAAACGTCTGTGGCCGAGTTCCGCCAGATGCCGGGCCGCAACGGCTGCACCACCCAGATTGTCAACGCTGATCGACGGGATCGACGCATCCTCGTCATTCAAGGCGAGAGCGACGAAGGGCAATTGCCGCTCGCGCGTCAACTGAACCAGCTTTTCGCCGCCTTCCACACAGAGCAGAATGAAGCCGTCGACCAGCGCGCTCTTGATATTCCAGTCGAGCTTGTGCCGATCCTTGGCCGAGACCAGGGCGAGACCCGTGCCGCTGGCATCGCAGACCTGGGACACAGCGGCCAGGAGCGCCCTGGCCCACGGGTCGTTGAAGAAATAGGAAAGCGGCTCGACGACGGCGACGCCGATGGCATTGACCTTTCCGGCCCGCAGCAGACGGCCGGTCAGGCTCGGTCCGGCATAGCCAAGCCGCTTGGCCGTCTCGAGCACATGCTCGCGCACCTCTTCGCGCACCACTTCCGGCCGGCTGAAAACATTGGAAGCGGTTCCCTGCGATACGCCCGCCGCCTTGGCGACATCCGCGAGCCTGATGGTGCCCTTGGCCAATCAAATCCTCCATATGTTTCCGGTGGATACTAGCAATGAAGTTGTATCGGTTCAATTCTGCTTGACAGCAGATTTTCGAAGCGTACGATTGAACCGATTCAAGAAATCAATGCACGTCGATATTGAATCGATTCAAAAACGAAAGACGAAGCCCATGATGACCAATTATCTATTCAAGGATCTCTATGATGAGCGATGGGGTGATCCCTGTAATCCGAATGCCGTCGATCCGCCTTCAGAACACAAGGATGAGGCTGACAAACAGAGTGTGCTGAGCCGGCTGGCGCAGCTTTTCCGCCGCCGGAAGCGGCCGTCGGCGTGGTCCTTCACCATACCGAGCGAGACATCAGACGAGGAGGGTGAAGCCGAGATCCGGCATCGCACCGGCTTCGGGGACCCGAAATTCCTCGCGATCGCCAAGGCCCTGACGCGAAATTGCTAGAGCAACGCCACGAGTTGCTCCAACGCCGGCCTCAGAAGTTTTCCTTGTAGGGGCGCAGATCGAGCTCCTGCGTCCAGGCCGAAGGATGCTGACGGTGGATATGCCAGTAGCTCTCGGCAATGGCGTCGATGTTCAGCAGCCCATCGACATCCACATCCGGCCGGCGCGAGCGCAGCCGTTCACCGTCAATGCCGCCGTCGATGATGGTGTGAGCCACATGCAGACCGAGCGGGCCGAACTCGCGCGCCATGCTTTGGCTGATCATTCGAAGACCGGCCTTAGCGGCGGCGAATTGCGCAAAGCCCGCCTTACCGCGCAGGCTTGCGGAAGCGCCGGTGAAAATCACGGTGCCGCGGCCGAGCGAGGCGAGACGGCGCGCCGCCTCGCGGCCGACCAGGAAGCCGCCGAAGCAGCAGATGCGCCAGAATTCTTCGAACTGGGTGGCCGTCAGATCGCGAAAGCCGATCTGACGATTGATGCCCGCGTTGAAAACGACCAGATCGGGCGGAGCGATGTCGTCCCGAACGGTAAAGGCGTGCTCGAATAGCCGGATGACCGCAGCTTCATCCGTCGCATCCGTTTCGATCGCCTCGGCACTGCCGCCGGCTGCCTGGATGGCAGCGGCCACCTGATCGATCTTCGCTGAGGTCCGGCCGGCGATGATGACATGATAGCCCTTGTCCGCGAGAAGTCGGCAGAGCGCCGCACCCAGTCCCTGCTCGGCACCCACGCCGACAATAATTGCGCTTGGCGTGCTCATTCGGCGGCCTCCCTGGCGTCGAGCGTCGGATAGTCGGTATAACCCTCGGCACCGCCGCCATAGAAAGTCGGGCGATGATAGGGGTTGAGCGATGCACCCAGACGAATACGCTCCGGCAGATCGGGATTGGCGATGAACAGCCGACCGAAGGCGATGGCATCGGCATGGCCGGCGGCAAGTGCGGCCTCAGCGGTATCCGGCCGGAAATTGCCGGCGGCGATCAGCGTGCCGGACCAGGCGGGCCGGAACAATTCCGCAGCTGAGGGCACGTTCTTGTGGTCGACTTCGGCCTGGCCGGCACCGCTGGCGCGCGGCTCGATCAGATGCAGATAGGCGAGGTTGAGCCGGTCCAACTCGCGAATGACATGGCCATAGAGGCGCAAGGGATCGTCCTCGCCGCTGTCATTGGCTATGCCGAAGGGTGACAGGCGGACACCGACCCGATTCGACCCCCAGACTTCAGATACCGCCTCGACCACCTCAAGCAACAACCGCGTGCGGTTCTCGATCGAGCCGCCATATTGGTCGGTGCGTTGGTTCGTGCGCGCCTGCAGGAACTGTTCGATCAGATAGCCATTGGCGCCGTGGATCTCGACGCCGTCGAAGCCGGCTTGCTTGGCATTCGCGGCCGCCTGAGCATAAACGTCGATCAAAAGCGGCATCAGGTCGATATCGATCGCCTGCGGTGTCTCGAAGGGCACGCGCTCGAAGGAGGCTGTGAAGGCCTGTCCCTTGGCGGCAATGGCGGAAGGGGCGATCGGTGGAGCTCCATCAGGCTGGTGCGAGGAATGGGAGATGCGGCCGACATGCCAGAGCTGCAGGAAGATCTTGCCGCCCTTGCAATGAACCGCATCCGTCACCGCCTTCCAGCCGGCGATCTGCTCGGGCGTGTGGATGCCTGGCGTGGCCGGCATGCCCTGTCCGGCGCGGGAAATCTGAGAACCTTCGGAAATGATCAGGCCACCCTCGCTGGCGCGCTGGGCATAATATTCGGCGTTCAGTGCCGAAGGCACATTGCCCGGCTGGCTCGCCCGCATGCGGGTCAGCGGCGCCATGACGATGCGATGCGCAAATTCATAAGGACCAATGGAAAGCGGCGAAAACAAAGTGGCTGTCATAAAATTCTCCTGCCTGGAGCCAAAATTGCTCCCCGGGGCGGAAGGGCCTGTCAGCGGCGATTCGGTCTCGGGAGTTCGAATAAGATGATGATCATCATTTATTCCAACGATCGGACATGCGCAACTGAATCTGCTCTCAGGCTGGAATCGTTGCGAGAAAATCGAGCAGGGCGGCGTTGAACTGCGCCGGCCGCTGCAGCGGTGCGAAATGGCTGACACCGGGCAGAAGAATCAGCTGCGCGCCGGGAATGTGCTGCACGAGGTAATCGGCGTGTTCACGCTTGATGAATTCGTCGTACTCGCTCTGCACGATGGCGACAGGCACATCGATCTCGGCGAGATCGGCGATGGTGTAGTTCGGCTCGGTCCGCTGCATCAGGCCGACCGCCTCGACGAAGGCATCGAACTTGTCCGGCGTGGCGGAAAGGGCTGCATAATCCTTCGTGTGGCGGGAGAAGCAGCGCTCGATGATCGGCGTCGCCACGAATTCCTTGGTGCCGCTCGGGTCCATGTTGCAGGCAAAGAAGAAGACGCCGGAAACGCGCTCCGGATGGGTTTTTCCAAGCACCATGCCGATGCAGGCGCCGTCGCTCCATCCGGCGATGACAGCCTTTTCGATCTTCAGCCTGTCCATGACGGCGAGAACGTCGGAGGCCATGAGCTCATACGTGTATGGTCGCTCGTCCCGTGTGCTGCGGCCATGGCCTCGGCTGTCGATGACGATAACCTGATGGCCTGCATCGATCAGCGCCGGCACCTGATAGCCCCAATTGCCGCTGTTTCCGAGCCCGCCATGCAGAAGGATCACCGGTGCGCCGCTGCCATAGGAGGCATACCAGATACGCGCGCCGTCATGATCGACATGGTCTTCCACCCCGGCTCGCGGCAAGGGCGCGGCCCCTTCGGCTTCGAAGCGGTGAAGCTCATCGTCGTGAAATTCCATACCCACCTCCCATTGCGCTGTCTCCCCCGACAGCCATGCGGTGAGACTAGTCGATCCCAACGCGTTTTTTCAACAAGCAGTGATCACGTCGCAGCGAGATGCTCGAAAAGATCGCGGGCCGGCGACGGAAGGTCTTCGAGGGATCGTGCGCAGACCGAAAGCCGGCGCGTTGCCCATGGGTCGGTGAGGCGAAGGGCCGCAATTTTTGCGGATCGACTGCAGCGCCGCGCCGCCGCTTCCGGCACGATGCCGAGGCCGATGCCACGGCCTGCCATTTCGCAAATGCTTTCGAATGTCCGCATCCGCGCCCGCATCTTCAGCCGAGTGCCGAGCCGGGCGGCCTGCGCGTCGATGTGATCCTGCAATGCTCCGCCGGCAAGTCCGATGAAATGCTCATGCAGGATTTCCGTGAAGCTGGTCTGCTTTGATGCTGCAAGCGCATGATCGCTAGATATCACCACCACCAGCCGGTCGATCGCGAAGGGCCGCAATATCAGGCCGGAGGTATCGGCCGCGTCCGATAGGATGCCGATCTCGGCCAGTCCGGCTGACAGTGCTCGGGCGATCTCGATGCTTTGGCGCTCCTTGAGATCGATGTCCGTTCGCGGGTTTCTGGCCATCCATTCGGCAAGGCGAGGCGGCAGATATTCGGCGATCGCCGCGGTGTTGGCGAGAAGCCGGACGGTTGCGCGCAGGCCGCTTGCGTGCTCGCCAAGCTCGCCGCGCATTTGCGTGAGCTGCCGCTGGATTAACCGGGCATGATGCGCCAGCGCTTCGCCGGCAGTCGTCGGGCTCACGCCGCGTCGCCCACGCTCCAGCAGCTTCACGCCGCCATTCACCTCCATGTCGCGCAGCCGCTCGCTGGCAGCCGGCAGCGAAAGCCCGACATCGGCGGCTCCATGCGTGATGCTGCCGGCATCGACGACGGCAAGGAAAAGGCGAAGGTCGGTCAGATCAAAGCGCATGACGTTCAGGTTACCGCATCTCCAGCCTTCGGAAAAGCCGAAGGCTGACTTCGCATCATCCGCATTGTGCCGGCCTTTGTCTCTGCTACTGAAAAGGCATGATGGATCATTCGATATGGCTTATTGCGGCAATCTTCGCGACCTTCTTCGTCGCAGGCATGGTCAAGGGCGTCACCGGAATGGGGCTGCCGACGGTGGCGATGGGAGTTTTGGGCACGCTGATCTCGCCGCTGACGGCAGCGAGCCTGCTGATCGTGCCCTCTTTCGTCACCAATGTCTGGCAGCTGCTGGCAGGTCCGAATTTTGGCACGCTTGCCCGCCGCTTCTTCCTCCTGGTTATCGCCATAATTGTCGGAACCTTCGCCGGCTCATATTTGTTGGCTGCCGGCGATACCCGCAGGACCACGGCGGCGCTGGGTCTTGCCCTCATCCTCTATGCCGGCCATGTTTTGCTCGCTCGTCAACTGCATGTGCCCGCAAGATTCGAGCCGCTGCTATCGCCGCTCGTCGGCGCGGTCACCGGCTTGCTCACGGGCGCGACCGGCGTCTTCGTCGTGCCGGCGGTGCCTTATCTGCAGTCACTTGGACTGGAGAAGGAGGAGCTGATCCAAGCGCTCGGCCTCTCCTTCACTGTCTCCACCGTGGCATTGGCCGCTGCGCTCGCCTGGCATGGCGCCTTCCGCATCGACAATCTGGCGCTCTCTACTCTGGCGATCGTCCCGGCGCTTGCCGGCATGTGGGCCGGCCAGGTCATCCGCAACCGGGTCGGCCCCACCGCGTTCCGCCGCTGGTTTCTGGTTTGTCTCCTCGCGCTTGGCGTCGAGATGGTCGTCAAAGCCGCTTTTTAAGGCAGTCTTATATTGCTGGGTTACCCGGTGCGTACCCATATGCTTCGGAGTTTGTTTCAAGGTAGGGGACTGACTAATCGATGGAAGAAGAGCAACAAGAGATTTCCGATCACCATCTACCGGTCGATGCCCTGCTCATCGTCGATGTGCAGAATGCCTTCGTCCATGGCCCAAGTGCAGTTCCGGGCCATGCCATGTTAAGGTCGATGGTCGAACTCCTGCTGGACAAGGCGCGGTCGGCATGGACGCCGGTGATTTTCTTGCAGAACGATGGCCCGCCCGGTGCGCTGGACGAGCCGCTTCAGCCGGGATGGAAACTCCATTTTGCACCTCTGTCCGGCGAGGTGGTCATTCGGAAAACGGAGGATGACGGCTTCGACGGCACCAATCTTGACGCCATTCTGACCGCCTTCGGCGTGAAGGATGTGGTGATCTGCGGCGTGCTCTCGGAGATGTGTGTCGCCGCAACCGCGCGGGCGGCGTTTCAGCGCGGCTATGGCGTGCTGCTGCCGCATGATGCGCACGCTACCTATGATGTTCCCGCCGGGCCTGGCTCGCAGGGCGTGCCCGCGGCCATGGCGGCAAGGGCAGCCGAATGGTCGCTCGGCGACGAGGTCAGGATTTGCGCTTCGGCAAGCGAGGTTCGTTTCAAGGAGCGGCCTTAGCCGCAGCCCTCGCCTCATCAAAGCAGGCCGCCCTTGAATATCGCGTCGAATCGTAATAATCGAAGTTACATGAAACGCGACAGCCGACTTTCCTCCGTCCTCCATGCTTTGCTCCATATGGCCGAGCAGGATGGGCCGCTGACCTCCGAAACCCTGGCGCAATGCATGAACACCAATCCGGTCGTCGTGCGCCGTACCATGGGCCTGTTGCGGGAGGTGGGCATCGTCCGTTCCGCCAAGGGACACACCGGCGGCTGGGCGATCACGGCCGATCTCAAAAGCGTCACGCTGCGCCAGCTGCATGAGGCACTCGGCGAACCGGCCGTCTTCGCCATCGGCAATCGCAACGAGACGCCGGAATGCCTGGTCGAGCAATCGGTCAATTCCGTGCTCGACGACGCCTTTGCCGAAGCCGAAGCCTTGCTGCTCCAGCGCTTCGAAAACGTCACGCTCGCCGATCTTGCCGCCGAATTTGCGCGGCGTCATGCGCAATGGCGCTCAGAAAGGGCCCTGTCATGACCCATGACGTCATCGTCATCGGCGGCAGCTACGCCGGCATGGCAGCCGCCCTCCAGCTTCTCCGCGCCCGCCGTAAGGTGCTGGTCGTCGATGCGGGCAAACGGCGCAATCGTTTCGCCGAGGAATCACACGGTTTTCTCAGCCAGGATGGTGTCAACCCTGGCGAAATTGCTCGTAAGGCGCGCGAGCAGCTTTTCGCCTATCCCACGCTGACCTGGATTGAGGACACTGTCGAACAGGCCGATGGGGAGAAGGACGCCTTTGTTGTCACCACCGCTGGCGGCGCGCGCCATGACGGCCGGCGCCTTCTCTTCGCAACTGGTGTTTCCGATGCCTTGCCCGAGATCGAAGGATTAGGCGAACGTTGGGGCAAAAGCATCTTCCATTGCCCTTATTGCCATGGCTATGAGCTCGATCGGGGCCATATCGGCTGCATAGCCACAGGCCCAATGTCGATGCATCAGGCGCAGTTGCTGCCGGAATGGGGAGACGTGACGTTCTTTCTCAACGGCAGTTTTGTCCCGGATGAGGCGCAGCGTGCCGATCTCGTCGCACGCGGCGTGACGATCGAGGAGGCAGCCATCACAAGGTTGGAAGGAAAGGCGGATGTGCGGCTCACCGATGGACGCCTGCTGCCTTTTGCCGGGCTCTTCACCGCTTCGCGCGCATCGCCATCAAGTCCGATCGCCGAACGGCTCGGCTGCGCGTTGGAGGAAACGCCTTTCGGCACCCAGATCCAGACAGACGCCATGAAGGAAACCACCGTGCCAGGCGCCTTTGCCTGTGGCGATGCCGCGCGCATCCCGCATTCAGTGTCGTTGGCCGTGGGAGATGGCGCCTGGGCCGGCGCGCAGCTGCATCGGTCGCTAGTTTTTTTGGCTTGATTTCGGAGGGTTTTCGCCCCCGAACTCCGGCATTAGTGCCTTCTTATTTCTCCTCCGGCACCTTCACGATGACCGCTTCGTCCGGCCCGATGGATCTACCGTCCTGCGCCCGGATTTCAAGCTGCACCGGCTGACCCGTGGCGCGA
Source organism: Rhizobium centroccidentale (assembly GCF_030182565.1). NCBI lineage: Bacteria > Pseudomonadati > Pseudomonadota > Alphaproteobacteria > Hyphomicrobiales > Rhizobiaceae > Rhizobium > Rhizobium centroccidentale. The sequence continues at coordinate 88,002 of NZ_JAQJCG010000019.1, forward strand.
TCCACCAGCACCGAATGCTCTTCCGCCGGCGCAAAGAGATGGCGCTCGCCGAATTGGCGCAGCGCCACCATCACCGGGAAGAGATCTTTCCCCATCGCCGTCAGCCGATATTCCATGCGTGTGCCTCCTTCGCTTGTTGGCACAAGCTCCAGGATGCCGCTCGCGACAAGCGTGCGCAGGCGCTCGGTGAGAATATTCTTCGCGATCCCCAGGCTCTTTTGGAACTCGCCGAAACGCGTCAACCCGTCGAAGGCGTCGCGCACAATCAGCAGCGACCACCAGTCGCCGATCACGTCGAGCGACCTTGCGCTCGGGCAATAATCACCCTTCAGGCTTTTCCGCGCGACCATCGCCTTAGCCTTTCCGGGTCTTTTGTGTGTAGAAACGGTTGCATGATTAAACCAATAATGTTACTCGAGCGTTGGTTTCATTATTAAACCGAAGAATCGGGAGTTTTGCAATGACGATCGATCAGGACGCGCCGCCGGCCGGCAGCGCGAAGGACATTCCGCGCCCTCATTCCTCACGAGAGGCTTCGTTTGAGGGCGCCGAATACCCGGGAGAGGCCAATTCGCAGCTGACACCAGCGCCGATTTTCCTGTTTGCCGTCGCGAGCGGCCTCGCTGTTGCCAATGCCTATTTCGCCCATCCGCTTCTCGATATCATGGCCGATGATCTCAAGCTGTCGCGCACGATTGCCGGCCTGATCGTCGGCGCGACGCAGCTCGGCTATGGGCTCGGCCTGATCCTGCTGGTGCCGCTCGGCGATCTCGTCGATCGGCGCAAGCTCATCATCGTGCAATCGCTGCTGAGTGTGGCGGCACTTGTCTTCGTCGGCTTCTCGTCCAGTGCGGCGATGCTGCTCGCCTCCATGGCCGCCGTCGGCTTTCTGGCCGTCGTAACACAGGCGCTCGTTGCCTATGCGGCGAGCCTGGCGCACCCCGCCGAGCGCGGCCATATCGTCGGCATGGTCACGAGCGGCATCGTCCTCGGCATCCTGCTGGCGCGCAGCATCGCGGGAATGCTGACCGATCTCTCCGGCTGGCGGACCGTCTACATCGTCTCGGCCGTGCTGACGACGGTGATAGCGCTTCTTCTTTGGCGCGCGCTGCCGCGACAGGAGAAGTCGAGGAGCGGACTCTCCTATGTCGGCCTTATCCGCTCGCTGGGCGCTCTGCTGATTGAAGAACCGGTCCTGCGCATCCGCGGGATCATCGCCATGCTGATCTTCGCCAATATCACCACGCTGCTCGCTCCGCTCGTCTTGCCGCTGACGGCGCCACCCTATTCCCTGTCCCACACCGAGGTCGGCCTGTTCGGCCTTGCCGGCGCGGCGGGGGCACTCGGCGCCATCAGGGCAGGGCGCGGGGCCGATCGCGGCCATGGCCAGCGCACGACGGGCATCGCGCTTGTACTGATGCTCGCTGCCTGGCTACCGATCTCCATGCTGGATCGCTCGATCCTCTGGCTGATCCTCGGTGTCCTCGTCATCGATTTCGGTCTGCAGGCAACGCACGTCACCAATCAGGGCATGATCTATCGTGTCAGGCCGGATGCGCAGAACAGGCTGACCGCCGCCTATATGATCTTCTACTCCATCGGAAGCGCTGTCGGCTCATCGACATCGACGATCATCTATGCCCATGCGGGCTGGAGCGGGGTCTGCATATCGGGTGCTGCCATCAGCCTCGCAACGTTGCTCTTCTGGGCGCTGACCTTGCGGGCAACACCTGAGGTGGCGACGCAGAGCGTCGACCGGAAAAATAGCTAGCTTTCCGGTGGGGAAGCCGTGCCCAGCTGCTCTTCCAGCAATGAGAGCACCACCCGAATCCGCGGTGGAATCGGTCTAACCGCGGGATAGAGCGCATGCAAGTCAAATCCCGGCACGGTGAATTTGGGCAGCAGGCGGATCAGATTGCCATTGGTACGATCCTCCGCGCAGACCGGCTCCTGCAGGATACCAATGCCGGCTCCATCTAGCAGCAGGCGGTGCAGTGGTCGCCAATGACTGGTGCTGACGGCGATGTCGACGGCGGCAAGTTCGGTCTGTTCGTTCGGATCGATCAACGGAATCCGGCCGTTGTTGAAGAGGCCGGAAACCCGCAGGAAGGGGTGGTCGGCAAGATCATCGGGCTCTGTCGGCGTCCCATGCTTATCGAGATAGTCTGGCGATGCCACGAGCACGCGGCCGACATGGCCGAGCTTGCGGGCAATGAAGCTGCCTTCGCTAAGATCGCCGAGACGCAGCGAGATGTCGACGCCCTCCGTCACGGGATCGACGATCCTGTCGTTGAGGATCAGCTCGATTTTGAGCAGCGGATGACGCTTGCGCATCTGCAGCAGGATCGGCGTCAGGATGATCTCGCCGACTCCATGCGGTGCTGCGATCCTCAGCGTGCCACGGAGCGACTGATCACCATCCACGACGGTCAGCGCATCGGCGGCGCTCTCGAGAACTTGCTTGCTGCGCTCGTAGAAGGCGGCGCCGACATCAGTGACGAAAAGCTTGCGGGTGTTTCTGAGCAATAGCCGCGTGCCGAGATATTGCTCCAGCCGATCAATCCGCTCGCTGACGGAGGGCTGGCCCATGCCGAGATCGCGGGCAGCGGCTGACATGCTGCCTCTTTCCACCACTCTGACATAGACGCGCATCGCAACCAACAGATCCATGTGTGCCAATATATCGGCTCAGCCGATAAATGTAAGTGGATGACGCCGCCTAGTGGGGGAGCGTTCGATCGCCGAAAACGGCGCTCGAACATCAACCACAGGTCAGGCTTATGAGCGATATCAGGCTTTATATGTTTCAATCGGGTACGCAGCGATGCAAGCCTCACGACATCAGGATGAACCAGGGCGGCGACACCGATTACGAAATCCCGGTGCCCTGGTTTCTGCTGACGCATCCGAAGGGTAATATCGTCATCGATGGCGGGCTGGCAGCAGAAGGTCTGGCGGATCCGCGCGGCTATTGGGGCGATGTCGTCGACAGCTATCAGCCTTTCATGACCGAGGAGCAGGGATGCGTTGCGCAGCTGGCGAAGCTCGGCCTGTCCGGTGAAGACATAGGCTTCGTTGCGCTGTCCCATCTGCATTCCGACCACAGCGGCGCTATCGGCCGTTTCCCGAACGCGACTCATATCGTCCAGCGTCGCGAATATGAGTATGCATTCGCGCCGGACTGGTTCGCCGCCGCTGCCTATGTCCGACGTGATTTCGATCGTCCCGGCTTGAAGTGGCACTTCCTGGAGGGCGATGCCACAGATGGCTACGATCTCTATGGCGACGGCGTGCTGCGGATGGTCTTCACGCCGGGCCACAGTGTCGGCCACCAATCCTTCCTGGTGCAGTTGCCGACGTCGGGCGCGATACTATTGGCCATCGATGCCGCCTACACGCTCGATCACTGGAACGAAAAGGCGCTCCCCGGCTTCATGGCGTCCGCCGTCGACACGGTACGATCCGTTGACAAGCTGCGTGCGCTCGCCGAACAGACCGATGCGCTGGTAGTCACCGGGCATGATCCCGAGGCATGGCCTCGGTTCAAGCAGGCTCCGAACAATTACGATTGAAGGCGCAGTCGCTTCGCCGTGAAGGGCAGCGATGTTGGATGGCGTCGGGCATCCGTGGAACGACAAGCGTGCACATGCTTGCGCCACACATCTCTGCGCTAAAGTTTGGGCAGCAGCGATCTGATCCGCTCGGCATCGTCAGGCGTCGCCGGATTGTAGACGATCATGCTGAGATCCGTCCGGCCATCGACCGAAAAGGCCGAATACTCGAATGCCAGTGGGCCGAGGATGGGATGGCGTATATGTTTGACGGCTTCGGTATGGGTGCCAGGAACATCGTTTTCGCGCCACATGGCCCTGAATTCCGGGCTGATGCGGCAAAGTTCCGCCACGAAAGGCTCTATCTCACTCGATGCGCCTGCGCGCGCCGCATCGACACGGAATGCGCCCAGGGCGAAACGGGCTACGCTTTCCCAATCATATTGCACGGCGCGCGCACGCGGATCGAGAAAGATATAGCGCAGAATGTTGCGTTCTTCCGGCGGCAGCGATCCGTAATCGATTAGCATCACGGGCGCTGCCCGGTTCCAGGCGATGACGTCCCAGGTGGCGGTCCGGATAATGGCGGGGCTCGGTTCCAGCGCATCGAGCACGCGCTGCAGTCGCGGCGTAACGCCATCATTTTTGCGGTAACGCGCTTCTGGCGGACGCCCAAGGCCAAGCAGGAACAGGTGCTCGCGCTCGACTTCCGTCAGCATCAGCGCCCGGGCGATCCGGTCCAGTACATCAGCGGAGGGCGCACCGCCACGGCCCTGTTCCAGCCATGTGTACCAGGTCGGGCTGATATTGGCGCGCTGCGCCACTTCCTCGCGCCGAAGCCCGGGCGTGCGCCGTCGCTCGCCGGCAAATCCCAGCGCGGATGGGTCGAGTTTCGCACGGCGGTCCCTCAGATAGGTCCCGAGCACGTTTTCGGTTTCGATGAGATCGGTCATCCTGTTAGTGTCTTTACTATGATAAGGTCACTACTTTACCAGAATAAACGATAGGCAGAGATTTGTCTCCGACCAAATAAGGAGACAGTGCATATGCGTATATTCGTTACCGGTGCGACCGGAAATGTCGGCTCGCATGTCGTCAGGGAATTGATCGGCGCCGGCCACCAAGTGCTCGGCCTTTCGCGTTCGAAGGAAAAGGCGGTCGCGCTTGCCGCTGCCGGCGCCGAAGTCCTTCATGGCACGATCGAGGATGCGGAAATCCTGAAAAGCGGCGCCTCGCAATCCGACGGCGTTATCCACCTTGCCTTCAACCACGACTTCTCACGGTTCGTCCAGAATTGCGAGGATGACCGCCGGGTCATCGCAACACTGGCCTCGGCGCTCGCCGGTTCCGCCCGTCCGCTGGTCATTACGTCGGGCACGCCGATCGCCAACACGGTGCCGGGCGAGCCCGCCAAGGAAGACAACCCTATCGCCGGTTCCGACAGGCATCCGCGTGCCGCCACGGAGGAAGCGGGGATATTGGCGAGCGAAATCGGCGTCAATGTCTCGGTCGTGCGCCTCCCGCAGGTGCATGATCCGGTCAGCCAGGGGCTTATTACGCCCTTGATCCAGATATTCCGGGAAAAGGGTGTCTGCGCCTATGTGGGAGACGGGCTCAGCCGCTGGCCGGCGGCGCATTTTACCGATGTCGGCCGTCTTTACCGCCTCGTCGTCGAGCGCGCCGAACCGAATGCCAAATATCACGCGGCCGCTGAGGAAGGCGTGCCCATGCGCGATATCGTCGAGACGATCGGGCGGCGCCTGAACCTGCCGGTCAAATCCATCGCCAGGGAAGAGGCGCAGGATTATTTCGGCTGGCTCGCCCTGTTTGCCGGCCGCGACATGCCGGCCTCCAGCGCCAAGACCCGGCAGAAGCTGGGTTGGGAACCCAGCGGCCCGACGCTGCTTCAGGATCTTGCAGAGCTGCAGGTTTCCGCGGCGTGATGCCGGCGCCATCGGCCACGATCCGCGGATGGTCGATGGTCCGACGGACCATGTATTCGAAGACCCGGCCGACCCTTCGGCCGGGTTTCGCCTTTCAGGCTGCGATCCCGAAAACTCCAAAGTCAGACATACGGTGTCCCGGCAAGAGCGGCGTCGACACCGGCAAAGCCGCGCTCCATGATACCAAGTAGAGCGGCTTGAGAATTTCCTTTTTCTCGAAAGACGCGCAGTGCCTCGCCGTAGGCGGCCACAAGCGTCGCCATCAGCATTGCGCCCGCGAGATGTGCATCGGCATCTGAGCGCGGCCGGCCCGCCGCATCGGACAGCATTCCCGAGAGATCATCAGCAAGCGTCGCCTGCAGCCCACGCGCATGCGCGGTCAGCGTTGGGCTCTCCGCCACCATGCGCCAGAACGCGATAGGCCGGTCCGTGATCCTGAACAGGGGATGCTGCATCTCCAGCAGCTCACGCATCAGCGCCTGAAAGGCGCGGACCGGCGGCACTCGGCCGCGATCGGTGATCGCCTTGCGCACCAGTTCCCGTACCTCATCCTCGCGATCGAAAACCAGATCCTCCTTGCGGCGGAAGTAGTTGAACACCGTCTTCCTGGCGACCTCCGCTTCGTCAGCGATGTCGGCGACGGAAACCTTGTCGAAGCCATGTTCGACGAACAGGCGTGTCGCGACGTTGGAGATCGCCTGACGCGTCATCTCCTTCTTCCGGTCTCGGAGTTTGATTCGATTTGACATGAAGATATTTATACCATAAGTAAATTTATACCAAGTGTAAAAATCGTATTGCAATCACGAAATCGGTGAAATTGGCACAGTTTTTATGACTGTTCCCGTGACTGGACCGTCGCCACCCGAATACGGTTGGGTGTTTTTCGGCTGAGGTGGCCGCAGCCGGAATGTCTGACGCCCTTGCGGCGCTGTTCGCTTGAGGAGTTCTGCCTTGATTTATGATGTTCTGATTGCCGGCGGCGGACCCGTCGGCTTGTTTCTCGCCTGCGAGCTGCGTCTCGCCGGTCTCTCCGTATTGGTGCTGGAGCAGGCCGAGGATCCGCGCTCGCCCTTGAAGCGCCTTCCCTTCGGCATGCGCGGCCTTTCCTCGCCAACCATCGAAGCCTTCTATCGTCGCGGCATGCTGGACGATGTCGCTGCGCCCAAACCTGCGAAGGACGGCTCGGGCGATCGCGCTTCATCGGCTGCGCACTGGATGCACCAGTCACGCCGCCCGGGCGGCCATTTCGCCGGTATCCAATTCTTCCACGACAATATCGACACCTCCCAGTGGCCCTATCGTCTGCCGACCACACTCGGCACCAGCATGATGGTCGAAATGGAAAGCCTCGAAGCTGTCCTTGCGGTGCGTGCGGAGGCCATGGGCGTCGAGATCAGGCGCGGCTTCGGTGTCGAGAGCTTCGAACAGTCGGATGAAAGTGTTGTCGTTCGGGCCGGAGGCGAGACCTTTCGCGGGCGCTGGCTTGTCGGCTGCGACGGGGGCCGCAGCACCGTTCGCAAGGCCGGCGGCTTCGAATTCGTCGGCACAGATCCTGAATTCACTGGCTATTCCGCTGAGATCGAGATGGCGGACCCGGACAAGCTTCGTCCCGGCCGCCATTACACGGCGACCGGCATGTACACCTACTCGCCGCCCGGAACGATCGCGATGACCGACTTCGACGGAGGCGCTTTCCACCGGACCCGGCCGATCACGCTCGAGCATGTGCGGGCCGTGTTGCGTCGCATCTCCGGCACCGACGTCACTGTAACGGCGCTCAAGCTTGCCACCACATGGACGGACCGCGCCTACCAGGCGACCAGCTATCGCAGAGGGCGCATTCTGCTTGCCGGCGATGCCGCGCACATCCATTCCCCCTTGGGCGGCCAAGGGCTCAATCTTGGCCTGGGCGACGCGACGAACCTTGGATGGAAGCTTGCCGCCACGATCCGCGGCGATGCGCCGGAGGGCCTGCTCGATACCTATTTCCGTGAACGCCATCCGGTCGGCGCGCAGGTGCTTGACTGGTCGCGCGCCCAGGTGGCGCTGATGCGACCAAGCCCCAGCTCGCGTGCGCTTGAAGCTATCATCCGCGATCTGATCGACACGCGCGACGGCGCCACCTATTTCGCCGAACGCGTCTGGGGCGTTTCTCTCCGCTATGAACTTGGTGGGAGCCATCCGCTCATCGGCCGTAGCGCTCCCGATTTCGAGCTCGCCAATGGGACAAAGCTCGGCGATCTCCTCAGGACGGGCAAGGGCCTGCTTCTGGATTTCGATGGCAGCGCGTCGCTCAAAGCGCTTGCCGGTCGCTGGGGAAACAGGATCACTTATATCGCCAGCAACGTCAAAGATCGGCTGGGTTTGAGCGCTTTGCTCGTGCGGCCCGACGGCGTGGTTGCCTGGGTTGGTGAAGCTGAGCCCAACGCCGCGCAAGCCGTGTTGCGATGGTTCGGGACGAACCTGTCACCCATGTTCTAGGTACGCAGTGCTACCTATATCTCCGGGTCGGACAATCAGAAAATGGCGGACAAGGTGGGATTCGAACCCACGGTACGCTTTCACGCACACACGCGTTCCAGGCGTGCGCCTTAAACCACTCGGCCACCTGTCCATCTGCACTTTCGCATCCGATAAAGGAGCTATTGTGGGAACGGCGCGATATATACCGATGAATTTTCTAGGATCAACCCGAATCTGACAGTTTTTTGACTTCTGGACAAAAAACTCTGCATCTCATCCCCATTGCGCTTATTTCGCGCTCCACTTATCTAAAGAAATAGATGAGGCGGCGTAAGACCGGTCGGCCCGTCAGGGCTGAACATAGGGAGTATCCGGAGGAGTTTATGCGTTTCCTGTTGCGTTTTGCCAGCCTTGTTGCGCTGGTCGTGGCTGTTATCGCCGGCACCATCGATTCCATACAATCCGTTGCGGCTTCCGCCCTGGTCATGACCCCGATGGGAGATGCGTGGAACGATGTCAGCCCGTCGTCGCTCGCGAGCCTCCGCTCGGCGATTGCCTATTACGTTCATCCCCGCTTCTATGACTTGGCGATGCAATGGCTGTTGTTTCAGCCGGCCTCCGCCGTCTTTCTGGTGATCTCGCTGCTTCTGTGGATGGTCGCCTACAAGCGCCAGCCTGCAGCCGGGCGCTTCAGCGCGTGAGGGATTCGGCGCGTATCTTTCGGCCTGTGCCATTCAGGGAACTGAGTAGCGTCGGAAGGAATTGGTGGCGGCTCCATCGCAATGCGGCGAGCGGTAAAGCTGGTGATTGCGGAGAGCTGGGCAACAGCTGTTCTGATCAATAAAATTGCAGTTTTGGTCCGAAATTGTTTAAAAAACGGGTCGTTTGGATGGGTTTTCACCAATTCCCACAAATCTTTACCAACTGAAAAATTTCTCGTGAATTTTTCATGCAGCCATGCAAGGATGCGCGCCAGCTTGGCCTCGGGGAGGTCGGCGGTTCCGCAGACTTGCCCGGTCAACGGGCTTGCGGGAGGACCCAACAAGATAGAAACAATAGGGCTGCACCACATGAAAAAATCCCTTTTGACCCTTTTCGCCCTGGCTGCCATGTCGGCAACGGCGCTTGCGGCCGATATCAAGCCGGCAATCGTTTACGGAACCGGCGGCAAGTTCGACAAATCCTTCAACGAAGCTGCCTATAACGGCGCTGAAAAGTTCAAGAAGGAAACCGGCATCGCTTACCGCGACTTCGAGCCGACGGGCGACACCCAGGGCGAACAGGCGCTGCGCAACTTTGCCAGCAAGGGCTTCAATCCGGTTATCGCTGTTTCCTTTGCCTGGACCTCCGCGCTTCAGAAGGTTGCTGCCGAATATCCGAAGACCGAATTCGTCCTGATCGACGACAGCCTTGATCTGCCGAACGTCCGCTCCGTCAAGTTCAAGGAAAACGAAGGTTCCTACCTCGCCGGCGTCATGGCTGCCCTTGCATCGAAGTCTGGCAAGATCGGTTTCGTCGGCGGCATGGACATTCCGCTGATCCGCAAGTTCGAATGCGGCTACGAGCTGGGTGCGCGCGCGACCAATCCGAAGATCGAAGTCTTCCAGAACATGACCGGCACGACCGGTGCTGCCTGGAATGACCCGGTTCGCGGCGGCGAACTCACCAAGAACCAGATCGACCAGGGCGCCGACGTTGTCTACGCGGCTGCCGGCGCGACCGGCCTCGGCGTGCTGCAGACCGCTGCCGACAACAAGAAGCTGTCGATCGGCGTCGACTCGAACCAGAACTACCTGCATCCGGGTTCCGTTCTGACCTCCGTCGTCAAGCGCGTCGACCTCGCCGTTTACAACGCCTTCAGCGACGCCAAGAACGGCAAGTTCACGCCTGGCACGCAGGAACTCGGCCTGAAGGAAGATGGCGTGGCCGTGGCCATCGACGACAACAACAAGTCGCTCGTCACTCCGGAAATCCAGGCTGCCGTCGACAAGGCCCGGACCGATATCGTCGCTGGCACCATCAAGGTTCACGACTATCTGACCGACAACGCCTGCCCGAAGAACTGATATGAAATAAGGGCGTATGACGGGACAAAAACGTCATACGCCCTTTTCTTATCCGGAAACCGGTTTCTGGAGCCCCTATAGTGAACCAAATCTCTGCCATCGAGCTCGTGGGCATCGACAAGAAGTTCGGTGCTGTCCACGCCAATAAAGATATCAACCTGACCGTCGCCAAGGGCTCGATCCACGGGATCATAGGCGAAAACGGTGCCGGGAAATCGACTCTTATGTCGATCATCTACGGATTCTATCACGCCGACAGCGGCGAAATCCGCATCAACGGCGAGCCCATCGCCATCCGCGACAGCCAGACGGCAATCGCAGCCGGCATCGGGATGGTGCACCAGCATTTTATGCTGGTCGACAATTTCACCGTCCTTGAAAACGTCATGCTGGGCGCCGAAGGTGGCGCGCTTCTCGCCAAGGGGGTAGCGGCCGCACGCGCCGAGCTCAACCGGCTGGAGAAGGATTATGGCCTGGAAGTCGATCCGGATGCGTTGATCGAAGAGCTTCCCGTCGGCCAGCAGCAGCGCGTGGAAATCCTGAAGGCGATGTATCGCGGCGCCGAGATCCTCATTCTCGACGAACCCACCGGCGTCTTGACGCCGGCAGAAGCGGACAATCTCTTCCGCATCCTTCGCGTTCTTCGCGATCAGGGCAAGACGATCATTCTCATCACCCACAAACTGCGCGAGATCATGGCGATCACCGATACGGTGTCGGTGATGCGCCGCGGCGAGATGGTGGCTACCCGCAAGACGGCGGAAACCACCGTCGAGGAGCTGGCCGAATTGATGGTCGGCCGCCGCGTGCTGCTGCGCGTCGAAAAGGGCGCGCCCAATCCAGGCGAAATCCTGCTCTCGGTGCGCAATCTCACCGTCAAGGACGGCCGTGGCGTCACCATGGTCGACAATGTCTCCTTCGATGTCCGTGCCGGCGAGATCGTCGGCATTGCCGGCGTTGCCGGAAATGGTCAATCGGAACTGCTGGAGGCGATCGCCGGTATCCGCAAGCCGGCTTCGGGCGAGATCCTGCTGCATGGCAAGCCGATCGGCAATGCCGATCCCGCAGCACTCCGCGACCTTGGCCTTGCCCATATTCCGGAAGACCGTCATCACATGGGCCTCGTCCTCAAGTTCGAGGAATACGAGAACTCCATGCTCGGCTATCATCGCGACCGTAAATACGGTCGAGCCGGCATGCTCGATCTCGATGCCATGCGCAAGGATGCAATCGAGAAGATTGAGAAATACGATATCCGCCCGCCGAACGCGCGGCTAAAGACCGCCAATTTCTCCGGCGGCAACCAGCAGAAGATCGTCGTCGCCCGCGAGATCGAGCGTGATCCGAAGGCTCTGCTGATCGGCCAGCCGACGCGCGGCGTCGATATCGGCGCCATCGAATTCATCCATCGCCGCATCATCGAGATGCGCGACGCCGGCAAGGCGATCCTGCTGGTGTCGGTGGAGCTGGATGAGATCCGTGCGCTTTCGGACCGTATCCTCGTCATGTTCGCCGGCCATATCGTCGGTGAAAAGTCGGCTGAGGCCGGTGAACAAACACTCGGCCTGATGATGGCCGGCATTGCCGCGTGAGGCGTATATGAGCACGGCTTCCGTTCCGCTCCCCAATTGGATCACCTACGGCCTGATCCCCCTTCTCAACCTGATTGTTGCCTTCCTGATTTCCGGCCTCGTCGTCTGGTTCATTGGCGAGAGCCCGCTCGATGCGCTCGTGCTGCTGCTGCAGGGCGCTCTCGGCAGCGGCGAAGGTATCGGCTTCACGCTGTATTATGCGACGAGCTTCATCTTCACCGGCCTTTCGGTCGCCGTCGCCATCCATGCCGGCCTTTTCAATATCGGCTCGGAAGGCCAGGCCTATGTCGGCGGTCTCGGCTGCGCCCTGGTGGCATTGACCCTAGACCGTTATGTGCCCTGGTATGTGACGATGCCTTTTGCCGTCGTCGGCGCCGCAATCTTCGGGGCGCTCTGGGCCTTCATTCCGGCCTGGCTGCAAGCCAAGCGCGGCAGCCACGTCGTCATCACGACGATCATGTTCAATTTCATCGCATCGGCGATGATGAACTTCCTGCTGGTGCATATACTGATCGTTCCCGGCAAGATGGCCCCCGAAACCCGCACCTTTCTGGAGGGCGGTCAGCTGCCGAAGCTCGGCTGGCTCATGGATATGTTCGGCTCGACCATCGGTGCGGCACCGCTCAACGTCTCCTTCCTGATTGCGCTCGTCATGTGCTTCCTGGTGTGGGTGCTCGTCTGGCGCACCAAGCTCGGCTATGAAATGCGCACGCTGGGCCTCAGCCCCACCGCTGCGGTTTATGCCGGCATTCCCTATGCCCGCACGGTCATCATCGCCATGCTGCTTTCCGGCGGCCTTGCCGGCATGATGGCGCTTAATCCCGTCATGGGCGCTTCCGCGCGCCTGCAGGTGGAATTCGTGCTCGGTGCGGGCTTTGTCGGCATCGCCGTGTCGCTGATGGGCCGCAATCATCCGCTTGGCATCATCGTGGCGGCGATCCTGTTCGGCATTCTCTATCAGGGCGGCGACGCACTGTCCTTCGACATGCCGAACATCACGCGCGACATGATCGTGGTGATCCAGGGTCTCGTCATCCTGTTTGCCGGGGCTCTCGAATATATGTTCCGGCCTGCGCTCGTGCGCATCTACCAGACATTCGCCAGGACCTGAGGATCGGACGATGGATTATTATGATCTTCTCATCAGCATATTGGGCTCGACGATCCGTCTGTCGATTCCGCTGATCTTCACGGCGCTGGCGGGCCTGTTTTCCGAGCGCGCGGGCATCTTCGATATCGGCCTTGAAGGCAAGATGCTGGCCTCCGCCTTCGCTGCGGCCTGCGTCGCCTCGATCAGCGGCTCACCCTGGGCCGGCCTTGGCGCAGGCATCGTCGTCTCGGTTGTTGTCGGCCTGCTGCACGGTTTTGCCTCGATCACCAATCGCGGCAATCAGATCGTTTCGGGCGTCGCGATCAACTTCCTGATGGCCGGCCTGACCATCGTTCTTGGTCAGGCGTGGTTCGGGCAGGGCGGCCGTACGCCGACCCTGCCTGCTACCGCCCGCTTTTCCGGCATTACCCTGCCGGGCGCCGATGCCATTCGCGACGTTCCGTTCATCGGACCGCTCTACGCCAATGTCATCTCGGGCAACAATATCTTGACCTATCTCGCCTTCCTGACGGTGCCGATTTCCTGGTGGATCCTTTATCGCACCCGTTTCGGTCTGCGGCTGCGTGCCGTCGGCGAAAATCCCGGCGCTGTCGATACAGCCGGCATCTCGGTCGAATGGCTGCGCTATCGCTCGCTGATAGCAGCCGGTATCCTCTGCGGCTTCTCCGGGACCTATCTCGCCATCGCCCAGTCGGCCGCCTTCATCAACAACATGTCGGCGGGTAAGGGCTATATCGCGCTGGCCGCACTGATCTTTGCCAAATGGAAGCCGGTGCCGGTCATGTTCACCTGCCTTCTCTTCGGCTTTCTCGATGCTTTCGCCAATTTCATGCAGGGCAAGGCGGTTCCGGGCATTGGCGAGGTGCCGGTACAGATTTTCCAGGCGCTGCCCTATATCCTCACCTGCATCCTGCTTGCAGGCTTTATCGGCGTCGCCAAGCCCCCGAAGGCCGGTGGCGTGCCCTATACCAAGGAGCGCTAAACCATGTCGCATGATCTGTTCGAGGCCGCGCGTGGCGCGATGGCCTTTGCTCATGCTCCCTATTCCAAGTTTCCGGTCGGCGCGGCGATCCGCGCCGAGGATGGCAAGATCTATACCGGCGCCAATATCGAAAACCTGTCCTTCCCGCAGGGCTGGTGCGCCGAACCGACGGCGATCGGCCAGATGATCATGGGCGGCTCCAAGAAGATCGTCGAGATTGCCGTCATCGCCGAGAAGCTGCCGCTCTGCCCGCCCTGCGGCGGCTGCCGGCAGAAGATCGCCGAATTTGCCAGCAAGGAGACGCGCATTTATCTTTGCGACGAAACCGGCGTGAAGAAGACCATGACCATGGACGAGATGCTGCCCTTCAGCTTCGAAACGGAGGTGCTCGGATGAGCGCGGCCGCCGATATCCTCGCCGAGAAGCTCGGCGAGCTGAAGCCGCGCTACGGCATCATTTTGGGCTCCGGTCTCGGCTCTCTGGTGGATGAGGTCAAAGAGGCCCTGCGCATTCCCTACGCCGACCTGCCCGGCTTTCCGGTCAGCGCCGTCTCCGGTCATGCCGGCACGCTGGTAGCAGGCAAGCTCGGCGATGTCCCTGTCGTCATGCTCTCTGGTCGGGTGCATTATTACGAAAAGGGCGACGCCAATGCCATGCGCGCGCCGATCGAGACCCTGAAGGCACTCGGCGTCGATACGCTGATCCTGACGAACTCGGCCGGATCGCTGCGGGAAGAGATGCCGCCGGGCTCGGTGATGCAGATCACCGATCACATCAATTATTCCGGCATGAACCCGCTGATCGGCGAGGAGAGTGACAGGCGCTTCGTCGGCATGACAAGCGCCTATGATACCGACCTCATCATGCGCATGCGAAAGGCGGCGGAAAAGGCCGAGATCAAGCTGTCGCACGGTGTTTATATGTGGTTTTCAGGCCCGAGCTTCGAAACGCCGGCAGAGATCCGCATGGCGCGCATTCTCGGTGCCGATGCCGTCGGCATGTCGACGGTGCCGGAAGTCATCCTGGCGCGTCTTTTCGGTTTGAGGGTTGCCGCCGCCTCCGTCATCACTAACTATGGTGCTGGCATGACCGGCGGCGAGCTCTCGCATGAGGAGACGAAGGACATGGCTCCGGTCGGCGGTGCACGGCTTGCCGCTATCCTGAAAGAAATGATCGCGGACGAAGGAGACCCAGAATGACGGGCCATTCCCTGAGAGAAACGGCAGCCGTTGCGCTTTCTCTTCTCGACTTGACCAATCTCAAGGACGACTGCACGCCGGCTCAGATCGAGGCGCTGTGCGCCCGCGCGCAATCGCCCTATGGCAATACGGCTGCCATCTGCATCTGGCCACGTTTTGTCGCCCAGGCGCGCGCCATTCTCGGAACCGATCATGTCGTGAAGATCGCGACTGTGGTGAATTTCCCGGCTGGCGATATGGAAGTGGCGGATGTAGCAGCCGAGGCGCGCGAAGCTATTGCCGATGGTGCCGACGAGATCGATCTGGTCATTCCTTATCGCACCTTTCTGGCCGGCAATGAGCAGGCCGTCACTGACATGGTCGCCGCGGTAAAGGCCGAATGCAAAGGCCCGGTCCTTCTGAAGACCATCCTCGAAACAGGAGAGCTCAAGGATACCGCGCTGATCCGGCGCGCGTCGGAACTTGCGATTGATGCTGGTTCCGATTTTATCAAGACCTCCACCGGCAAGGTCACCGTCAATGCGACGCTGGAGGCCGCCGATATCATGCTGCGGGCGATCCGTGCCAGCGGCCGCAAAGTCGGCTTCAAGCCTGCCGGCGGCATCGGCTCCGTCTCGGATGCGGCTCTCTACCTCAGCCTTGCCGAGACCATCATGGCGCCCGATTGGGCCATGCCCTCGACCTTCCGTTTCGGTGCATCGAGCCTGCTCGACGATATCTCGAACGTGCTGGCCGGCGGTGAGTCCAAGACGGCATCTTCAGGCTACTGATCCATGATCCCGCAGGAGATCATCCGGCAGAAGCGTAACGGCGCCACCCTTTCGGCCGCCGATATCGATGCGTTTATCGGTGCTTTGGGGCGTGGCGAACTGGCTGAAAGCCAGATCGGCGCCTTTGCCATGGCCGTCTGGTTTCGTGGCATGACGCGCGAGGAGACGGTGGCGCTGACGCTCGCCATGGCCCGCTCCGGCGACACGCTCTCCTGGGATGGCATCGGCAGGCCGATCACCGACAAGCATTCGACCGGTGGTGTCGGCGACAACGTTTCGCTGATGCTGGCTCCCATCGCCGCCGCCTGCGGCCTCGCCGTGCCGATGATCTCTGGCCGCGGTCTCGGCCACACCGGCGGCACGCTCGACAAGCTGGAATCCATTCCCGGTTACGGGATCACTCCGGATGCGGCCCGTTTTCGCAAGGTGGTCGAGGAGGTCGGCTGCGCCATCATCGGCCAGACCGGCGCGCTGGCTCCGGCCGACGGCAAGCTCTATGCGGTGCGCGACGTCACCGCGACGGTCGATTCGGCGCCTCTGATTACGGCGTCCATCCTCTCGAAGAAGCTGGCCGCAGGGCTGGAAACGCTGGTGCTCGACGTCAAGATCGGCAGCGGCGCCTTCATGACCTCGCAGGAAGAAGCCGAGACACTGGCGCGCTCGCTGGTGGAGGTGGCCAATGGCGGCGGGGTCAAGACCTCGGCCCTGATCACCGACATGAACCAGCCTCTGGCCGACGCGGCCGGCAATGTGGTCGAACTTCGCAACTGCCTGGATTTCCTGAAGGGCAACAAGTCGGGCACGCGGCTTGAGACGGTCGTCCTTGCCTTCGCATCCGAAATGCTCGTGCAAGCCGGCATTGCCGCCAACGCTGGCGAAGCCGAGGGCAGGGCGCGCGAGGCTTTGAGCTCCGGTAAGGCGGCAGACATCTTCGGCCGCATGGTGCATGGTCTCGGCGGCCCGGCCGATCTGCTCGAACATCCCGATCACTATCTGGTGAGCGCGCCGGTACAGAAGCTGGTTTTGGCCGTCGCCGATGGCTGGCTCGGTGCCTGCGATGCGCGAGATATCGGCATGAGCGTGATCGATCTTGGTGGCGGCCGCCGCCGCCCGCAGGACAAGATCGATCATCGCGTCGGCTTCAGCGATATCCTGCCGCTCGGCACGAGGGTGAGCAGGGGCGATCGCATCGCCACCGTGCATGCAGCGGACGAAGCAAGTGCGCAGAAGGCTGTTGGCGATTTGTCGGCTAATTATCGCATCGCGGACGCGGCGCCAGCGCTCTCGCCTGTCATCCTCGGCAGGATTTGATTTGAAAAGCTACATCCGGTCGCTTGGCGGCTTCTTGATCTGTCCTGGCCGTTCTATTGCTTCAGGAGCAGCGTGCCATTCTGCACTCCGTAGGAGTTCAGCTTCTTCATGAAGCTCATGCCGATCAGCGTGGTGCTCAATGCGCTGTCCTTTGCCACTACGGCGTCGATATCGCGAACCCGGATCGTGCCGATCTCCAGACGGTCGAGTTTGATGTAGGCGACCTTGGAAGCGCCATTCGCGGTCTGGACCGTGTAGCGATAGTCGAGATCGACGCCGCTGAAGCCGAGGCTGCGCGCGGTGCTCTCGTTCATTGCCACATAGGTCGCGCCGGTATCGATCATTCCGTGCACAGACCGGCCGTTGATCGTGAAATCGCCCTCATAATGACCGCCCGAATCGGCGCGTAGCTGAACGCTGCCGTAGGAGACGGGTGCCTCGGTCTTCGGTGGGGTTAGGGAAACGGCTTCGACAGGCGCCGGCTTTGCGGCGTGCTCGTTATAGCTATCCACCAGCATCGGCACCTGGGTTGCCGCAACGGCAATGATACCGGCAATGACAAGAACGCGAACGAACATCGGCAAGGCCCCTCCAGCAGGCCATGCCATCTATAAACGAGCTTTCCTGAAATGCCGCTAATGCGATCAATAAAAAGCCCGGCAGTTGCGTAACTGCCGGGCTCGATAAAAAGTATAATAGCGGATTTACTTGGTGCCGTACATACGGTCGCCGGCATCGCCGAGACCGGGCACGATATAGCCCTTCTCGTTCAGGTGGCTGTCGATGGCGGCGGTAAAGACCGGCACATCCGGATGCGCCTTACGGAAATTGGCGATACCTTCGGGAGCCGCCAGCAGGCACAGGAAGCGGATATTGTGCGCACCGCGCTCCTTCAGCTTTTCGATCGCGGCAATCGAGGAATTGCCGGTTGCCAGCATCGGATCGACGACGATGATCAGGCGCTCGGAGATATCCTCCGGCGCCTTGAAGTAATATTCGACCGGCTGCAGCGTTTCGTGATCGCGGTAGACGCCGATATGCGAGACGCGCGCCGAGGGCACGAGATCGAGCATGCCTTCGAGCAGGCCGTTGCCGGCGCGAAGGATCGAGGCGAAGACCAGCTTCTTGCCCTCGAGGATCGGCGCATCCATCGGCTGCAGCGGCGTCTCGATGGTCTCGATGGTCAGTTCGAGGTCGCGCGTCACTTCGTAACAGAGCAGCGTCGAAATCTCGCGCAGCAGCCGGCGGAAGCTTCCCGTCGACGTGTCTTTCTTGCGCATGATGGTAAGCTTGTGCTGCACAAGCGGGTGATCGATGACAGTGACGCCGTCCATGGTCTCAGCCTTCCAGTAATTCCGTGATATGAGATGTTTCTTTCACGGAAATCGCCTCTGGTGCAAGAAAATAGGCCACTTCTGGAGATTTCATCCCCAATCTGCGGCCTAAACCACGCTTTTAGAGCTTCGCGAGCAACGCCGCCCGTGTCGCCTCGTCCACGAAGGCCGCTTTGATCGCCGTGCGTGTCATCGCATCGATTTCGTTGTCGCTGAAGCCGAAGGCTGACGAGGCCAGCTCGTATTCTCGCTCCAGCGATGTGTGGAAGAAGGGCGGGTCGTCGGAGCTGATCGTCACCTTCACGCCAGCGTCGCGCAGTGTGCGCAGCGGATGCGACTGGAAATCCGGAAAGACCTTGAGCGCGATGTTGGAACCGGGGCAGACTTCCAGCACGGTGCCGAGATCGGCAAGGCGCTTGACGAGATTCATATCCTCGATAGCGCGCACGCCATGGCCGATACGCTGCGGGCGCACCAGAGCTACGGCATCGGCGACGGAAAAGGCGCCGCAGACTTCGCCGGCATGGATGGTAATGCCGAGACCGGCCTCACGGGCGATGTCGAAGGCGCGGACGTAATCGGCGACGCGGCCCATGCGCTCCTCGCCGGCCATGTTGAAGCCTGTTATCAGCGGATTGTCGCTCCTGGCGGCATATTCCGCTGCCTTCACCACGCGCTTCGGCCCGAAGTGCCGTTCGCCTGTCACGATCAGCCGTGCCTCGATGCCCGTTTTTGCCTTCGCGGCGCGGATACCGGCCGAAACGCCGGCCATGTAGGCGTCAGCGCCGAGGCCGATGCGGTCGCCATGGTCGGGCGAGACGATGAGTTCGCTATAGATCGTGCCGATGCCGGCAAGCTCTTCCAGATAGGTTTCCGTCAGAAGCGCATAGTCTTCCTCGGTGCGGTAGACCTCGGAAACCTTGTCGTAGCAGACGAGGAATTCGGCAAAATCCTTCCAGAGGTAAATGCCGTCCTTGAGGAAGGCGCTTGTGTCGACTCCGTATTTCTCCGCTTGCGCGAGCGTCAATGCCGGTGGAGCCGCGCCCTCCAGATGACAGTGCAGCTCCACTTTCTTCAAATGCGATGTCAAAGGAAGCTCCTCCCGTGCGGCCCTGCCGCAATTCCCAGATGTTTCGCAACCGTCTCGCCGATATCGGCATAGGTCTGGCGGACGCCGATGGAGCGCGAGCGGATGCCCGGCCCGTAAGCCATGACGGGCACGCGTTCGCGCGTATGATCGGTGCCGCGCCAGGTCGGGTCGCAGCCATGATCGGCCGTCAGAATGACGAGATCGCCCGCCTTCAGCTTCTCGTGCACTTCAGGCAGGCGCGCGTCGAAAGCCTCGAGTGCCGCTGCATAGCCCGGCACGTCGCGACGGTGGCCGTAGACCATGTCGAAATCGACGAAATTGGTGAAGACCAGATCGCCATCCTCGGCTTCGTCTATGGTCTTCAGCGTCGCATCCATCAGCGCCATGTTGCCATTGGCCTTGATGACCTTGGAGACGCCCTGATGGGCAAAGATATCGCCGATCTTGCCGACGGCATGCACCGTGCGTTCGGCCTTGACCAGACGGTCGAGCAGCGTCGGTTCGGGCGGCAATACGGAAAAGTCGCGGCGGTTGCCGGTTCGCTCGAATGTCGCCATGGTCTCGCCGATGAAGGGGCGGGCGATCACGCGGCCGATATTGTAGGGGTCGAGCAGCGTGCGCACGATCTTGCAGAGACCGATCAGCCTATCGAGCCCGAAATGCTGTTCGTGTGCTGCAATCTGGAAGACGGAGTCGGACGATGTATAGCAGATCGGCTTGCCGCTGCGAATGTGCTCTTCGCCGAGCTTTGCGATGATATCAGTGCCGGAGGCGTGGCAATTGCCGAGAACCCCTGGCAGATCGGCCGCTTCGCAGATGGCTTTCACCAGCTCCGGCGGAAAGGCATCGCCTTCCGCCGGAAAGTAACCCCAGTCGAACATGACGGGCGTGCCGGCAATCTCCCAATGACCCGATGGCGTATCCTTGCCACGGGAGGTTTCGCTCGCGCAGCCATAAAGGCCGTAGAGTTTTTCCGGCAGAGGCATGCCGGCAGGATAATTGCCCGTTGCCGCTTTGGCGATCTCCAGCAGGCCGAGGCCGGACATGATCGGCAATGTCAACGGACCTTGACGCAGGCCTTCGCGGTCGGCAGCGCCTGCAGCGCAGAACTCGGCGATATGGCCAAACGTATCGGCGCCCTCGTCACCATAGCTTGCCGCATCCGGGCCGCCGCCGACACCGAAAGAATCCAGAACGAAGAGAAAGGCGCGCGCCATAGATCACCCGATAGAATGCCGTCACCCGGCAGGTCTTCCGGGTTATTGGACGTCACCCATATAACGGAGGCATCGACTTGGCAATTTTCCGTTTGGAATGGCCCGCCGGGGCTCCGTTTCGATGAGAAGCGCTCAGCAATCGGTACAGCTGATCGAATTTCCGACGCGCTGCCGATAATAATATTGCCGACTGATGGTGATCTGGTTTGTTCCGCTTGGCAGGAAATTGGCACCGAAGCTGAGGAGCTGATAGGGCAGGGCAAGCTCGCTACGGACGAGGAATGTGCTCGCCTGGTTCATGTTGGCCGGCACCGTGACGGTGGAGCCTGGTGTATATGGTCTGGTTCCGTCCTGCGCCCAGGACCAGGCGACGGTCGCCTTGCCGGTCGTGTCGATGGCAATGCCGGTGACCTTCAGCGTCAGGCCGGTCGTGCTATAGGGTGCGAAGATCGCGCCGGCAACGGAGGGCATGCCCGCAAGCACGGACTTGGTGACTGACGTCTGCTGCGAGATGATGTCTGCAATCGAACCTGCAGAACGGCTGGCACGTTTCGAGGCGTTGAGGCCGACGGTAAGCTCGAAGGCACCGAGATAGAGCATCAGCAATACGGGAAAAAGAATGGCGAATTCGATCGCGCCGACGCCGTCTTTGTCGCGAACGAAGCGTCTCAGGATGCCAAAGGGCGTACTTTCTTTCCCGATCATGCTCTTGAGGCCGCTCACGGATAATTCTCGTTCTGAAAGGCCGCGGTTGCGACGATGAGATAGACTGACGCCGAGCCGTCGGTTGGATGCACGTTGGTAAGATAGGGGCGCAGCAGATCCGTTATGATCTTCCAGCGATAATAGGCGCGCACCATGTTCAGCGACTTGGCGCCGCCGGGCGTAAAAGTGAATCCGGTGGTGCTGAGATCGGAATAAGGATCTGTCGACGACGTACGGGGGATCGTCGTCGGCATGGACGCAAAACTCGAATAGCTCTCTACATCGAGATAAAGGTTCGCCGGCGTCTGTACTTCGGTAGAGGAGCAGGTAATGAGCACGGCAATCTCTTTGCAGAATGCCTGTCGGAATTGCTGCGAAGTCGTATTGGCTGCCGTAATCTGTCCGGTCCGGATCTGGCGCGACAGAGTATCGACGGCGTTTGAGACGACCTGCTCCGCGGTAAAGGCGACGAAGGTTTCGATGATCGCAAAGACGATCAGAAAATAGGGGATGGCAAGCAAGGCAAATTCGATCGCTGCTGTCCCGTCCCGAGAACGCACGAATTCACGCAAGCTGCTTTGGGCACTGCGGCGTGCGCGGCCCGTATTGGCGTGAAGGGTATTATCTGGCGTCATGGGAAGTCCGCGGCGATTTACACGCGGATGAGACTAGAATTGCTTTCTTGATAAACCGTTTCTCTTCTCTCTTCATATTTAGAGGAAACTGGTATTATCATTTGCTGCTAATTTACTTTAGAATATTTGCGTTATCGAATGTTGTTATTGTCCGGCAGCAGTCGTTGGGGCCGTCGTCGTATTGTTCTGTTGGGCATGCTGTTCGCAATTGGGCGTGCACGACAGCACCGCGCGGTCCGTCTGGCGGAACACACGGACTGTGTTGCCTTCGTCGATCGACACCAGAATCTGCTCGTCCACGATGGCATTGCCGTCGGTATCGAGCAGAATGATGTTTGTCGTGCCGAAGCTGCGGCCGGTCAGCACGATGGTTTTCGGATCGGCGACTGTCGCGTCTGCGACTTGCGAATTGCCGACGATGACCTTGCTGACGGGGCGGTTCAGCTTCAACACGCGCGCGTGATCCATATAGACGCGCAGCATGCTTTCTCCGGCAGCGTGTGAAAGCTGTGGCATCATGCCGGCTGTGGCGACAATGCCGGCAAGGAATGCTGTTCTGCCGCCGATTGGCATGGTTTGGCCTCTTGGAAAGCTATGGCGAAAAGAATTTCTGGATAGAATGAGAAGGAATGGTGAATGAACGATTAAACTTGCCTTCTGTTATGCAATTATGACGCAGGTGTCCCACGCGGACCCTCTTCGTCGCCTTCTCCCGTAGGTCATGTATTAATTCGAGACGAATCGTATATCGCGCTAATATTCTTACATCTAATAATTTCTATTTGGCTGAAGATTTTCTTTAAAAACATACAAAAGAACATGCAGGTCACATTAACTATTCTATTTTCGTTTTTGGATTTACTGCACATTAACCCAATTTTTTAAAGCGATGGAAACGGCGGGAAGCTACCGTGCAACTCATCCGATCAACGGCAACAGTTGGCGGACGTGCTGTCAACAAAGTGGAGTTAAACTTATGTCCAAGATTTTTTCGCGTTTCCTGAAGGATGAATCCGGCGCGACCGCAATCGAATACGGCCTGATCGCCGCCCTGATCTCGGTTGCCATCATCACCGCAGCGACCTCGCTGGGCGGTTCGCTCAGCACTACCTTCACGAACATCGCTACCAAGATGAACAGCGCTTCTGCCAAGTATCCGTGAGCATTTTTTGGCTGCATGTCAGTAGCGAAGACGCCGCCCAAAATAATTGGGCGGCTTTTAAATTGAGTGATTTAGCAAGGCAGATAAAATGCTTGAAGCCGCGATATTGCTAGTCTTTCCACTCTGCATGTCGGTTGCGGCGATCTCTGATCTCCTGACGATGACGATCCCAAACCGTCTGTCTCTCGCGCTTGCAATATCGTTTTTTGTGCTGGCGCCAATTGCTGGGCTGCCCTTTACAGAAATCGGAATACATTTCGCCGGTGCCGGTCTTGTCTTTCTCGCATGCTTTGCGTTGTTTGCGCTGAATGTCATGGGCGGCGGTGATGCAAAGCTTTTGGCCGCTGCTACGCTTTGGTTCGGCTTCGATTCATCCCTCATCGAATTCCTCGTCTATGTCGCGTTCATCGGCGGCGTGCTGACAATTCTGATTGTTCTGCTGCGCTCCCAGGCCGACACGATACTGGCCATTGGTCTTCCGCTGCCGAATTCGCTGGTGATCGCCAAGAAAATTCCCTACGGAGTTGCCATTGCCATCGGTGGCATCATAGCCTTTCCGTCTTCACCGCTCCTGATTGCGGCCACGCGCAGCATGTCTTGAGCCCGCGAGTAAAAACCGAACTCGCACATATATATTTTCTAATATACACCAAGTAATCATGGTTAAGTAACAATAAATGTAACTTCCCATTAACCATAATTACACCAATTGCCGGTCATTCTGTGGGGCGAAGAATCCTGTTCCTCAAGGAATGACCATGAAACCCGCTCGCATAATGATACTCGCAGTGGCAGCCGTCGCGGCCGGGATGGCCGGTCTGCTCGCGATGCGTCTGGCTGGTTCGCGCAATATCGTTCCTCAGCAGATTGCGGCGGTCGTGGAAAAGGAGGCGACGATCAATGTCCTCGTTGCCGGTGCCAATCTGCCCGTCGGTTCGCGTCTGAACGAGCAATCGATCCATTGGATGCCTTGGCCGGAAAGCGGCATCGTCAAAGGCCTCATCACCGAACGGGAGCGCCCAGATGCGCTGAAGGATCTGACCGGTGCCGTTGTTCGCCTGCCGATATTCGAGGGCGAGCCGATCCGCGAGGAGAAGGTCGCCGATTCCAGCAGCCGCATCCTCTCTTCATTGCTGCCGGCAGGCAAGCGGGCCGTCGCCACGGAGATTTCCGTCGCCACCGGCGCAGGCGGCTTCATCCTTCCGAATGACCGCGTCGATGTCATCATGGTGCGTAAGGGTTCGCAGCAGCAGCTTGTCACCGAAACCGTGCTCAGCAACGTTCGCGTCCTGGCAGTCGATCAGCAGATCGAGGAAAAGCAGGATGGAAGCAAGGCCGTCGTTGGAGCAACTGCGACGCTGGAGCTGACGCCGGACCAGACGAAGGTCCTGGCGGTCGCGCATCAGATGGCCGATCGCCTGACGCTGGCACTGCGCTCCGTTGCCGACGCGCAGCAGCCCGATACGACGGCCGCCGATTATCTGCTGGCCGGGGACAATGGCGGCAGCATGATCCAAGTCATCAAATCGGGAGCGATCGTAACCGACGGCCCCAGCGGGCCGAAACCGCAATGAGAAGGGGCGAGACCATGTTAAAGACAAGCAAGAAAGCCAGCTTCCCCCTTGCCGTAAGCCTCTCCTTCTCGGTTGCCTTTGCCGGCCTGCCCTTGGCAGATGTTCCGGCCTTTCTGCGCATGCCTGCGGCCTTTGCAGGCGGTTCCGACAGTATCGTGACGATAGCCGGCCTGGGCACGAAGCGCACATTGAAGCTGGGCCTCAACAAGGCGCTCGTCGTCGATCTGCCGGCCGATGCCCACGACATCCTTGTCTCCGATCCGAAGATGGCGGATGCGGTGACCCGCACCTCTCGCCGCATCTATCTGTTCGGCAAGACGGTCGGCCAGACCAATATCTTCATCTTCGGCGCCGACGGTAAGGAGATCGTCAGTCTCGATCTGCAGATCGAGCGCGATATTGCTGGCCTGCAGGATAATATCAAGCGCTTCATCCCGGACTCCGACATCAACGTCGAGATCATCTCCGACAACATCGTCCTGACAGGCATGGTGCGCACGCCGCAGGATTCGATCCGCGCACAGCAGCTCGCGCAGGCCTTCCTCAAGGGCGGCGAAGCGACGACACGAAACCAGACTGCCTCCGGCAGCGGCGACAACAACGCGGTCGCCATTTTCGCCGAAGGGCGGCAGACCTCGCAGATCGTCAATATGCTGCAGATCGAAGGCGAGGATCAGGTGACGCTCAAGGTCACCGTCGCCGAAATCAAGCGCAGCGTCCTGAAGCAGATCGGTTTCGACAATCTGGTCAGCAATTCCTCCGGCCTAGGCGTGGCGCAGCTGGGCAGTATAGGAAATACCGGAACCACGAACTTCCTGGGAGTAAACGGCGATCCCAGCAACGCTACCGGCGCGGGTGGTCTCTCGACACTCTTCAAATATGCGCTCGGCAAATACAATATCAGCACCTATCTGAATGCTCTCGAACAGGCCGGTGCCGTGCGCACCCTAGCGGAGCCGACATTGACCGCCATTTCAGGACAGGCTGCAACCTTCAATTCCGGTGGCCAGACGCTCTACTCCACCACCGACAAGGACGGCAACACGACGATCACGCCCTATACATACGGCATCACGCTGGCCTTCACACCTGTGGTCTTGGCCGGCGGCCGTATCAGCCTGCATGTGCAGACTCAGGTCTCGGAACCGGTCGCATCGTCATCCACCCCGACCTACAACCAGCGTGCCGCCAATACTTCGGTCGAGCTGCCATCCGGGGGATCGATCGCGCTTGCCGGCTTGCTGAGCGACAACGTGCAGCAGACGACCTCGGGAACGCCGGGTGCATCGAAAATTCCGATCCTGGGTGCCCTGTTCCGTCAGAAGAGCTTCCAGCGGGATGAGAGCGAGCTGGTGATTATCGCGACACCCTATCTCGTGCGCCCCGTAGCGCGCGATAAGCTTGCCCGTCCCGACGACAATTTTTCCCCGACGAACGATGCCGGTGTCTTCTTCATGAACCGTGTCAATAAGATCTACGGCCGCAAGGATGGTCCGCCGGTCGCCGATGCCGATTTCCACGGCACAGTCGGCTTCATCTACAAGTGAGGAGCGGGACCATGACGCCAGCCTTTTCAACGAGGTCAACGAGAGAGCAAGAGATGGCCAGCCTCGAACGCAATACACCCCGCGGTGCCCGGCCTCGTTTCTCAAGATCGATGCTGATCCTCCCGACATTGGCGCTGATATCGGCTGTCAGCAGCTGCGCGGGCTCCCCGGATGGCATGACGACGAGCGCCATCAGGGATGACTATCGCCAACGGCATCCCATCGTGCTTACTGAAAAGGAGCATAGCGTCGATATACCGGTCGCGGCCAGTGACCGGCATCTGACAACAGGTATGCGCGATACGGTTCGGGGTTTCGTGCAGGATTATCGCGCGCATGCAAGCGGCACGGTGGAAATCCTCTCGCCGCGGCAATCGCCAAATGCCTTCGCCGCATCGGCGCTCAACTCGCAGATCCGTCGGGAGTTGGTCACGAACGGCATTCCGTCGGGGCGAATCGTCAATAGCTATTACCCGGCCGGCGGCCCGGGCGATGCTGCGCCGATCCGCCTGCGCTTTACGGCAACGACGGCGGCCACCAACGCCTGCGGCCAGTGGCCGGACGACCTTTCCGACAACGCATTCGACAATCAGAACTACTATAATTTCGGCTGTGCGACCCAGCACAATCTGGCAGCGCAGGTCGCAAATCCGACCGATCTGATTTCGCCGCGCGCGATGACGCCGATCGATGCCGATCAGCGCAGCAAGGTCATCAGCGATTATCGCACCGGCTCAACCCCGACCAGCACGGCGACGGTCGGCGGCTTCGGCAGCGGAAATTGAACGCAAGAGGCCGGCGCAACGGGATGAAATCATGAACGCCATCGAATACGATATCGGCCCGACTCCCGCAGAAGCGGAGGAAGCTTCGCGCTCGGGCAATCTCGACAATCTGCGGCCGCTGCCGCGTATTTCCATACATGCCTTCTGCGAAAGCGAGCAGCTGCAGCAGGTTATGGACCAGTGTGCCAATGATCGGCGCATGTCCAAGGTCAGCCTGCGGATCACCAGTGGCGGTGTGGCGGCTGCGGCGAACATGTTCGCCTCGGCGCCGACCCCGAACCTGATCATTCTGGAAACACGCGCCAACCCACGCGGCCTCCTGGCGGAACTCGAGCCACTCGCCGCAGTTTGCGATCCGAGCACCAAGGTCATCATCGTCGGCTATCACAACGACATTGGTCTTTACCGCGAACTCATCCGCAACGGCATCTCGGAATATATCGTACAGCCGACCGATATGGTCGATCTGATGACGGCGATGGCTTCGATCTTCATCGATCCCGATGCCGAACCGCTGGGCCGCAGCATTGCTTTCATTGGCGCCAAGGGTGGAGTGGGTGCATCCACCATCGCCCATAATTGCGCCTTCGGCATCTCCAGCCTTTTCTCGACCGAAACCATTCTTGCCGATCTCGATCTGCCCTATGGCACCGCCAATATCGATTTCGACCAGGACCCTGCCCAGGGGATAGCCGAGGCCGTCTATGCGCCGGAACGCCTCGACGAAGTCTTTCTCGATCGGCTGCTGACCAAATGTTCGCAGCATCTGTCGCTGCTAGCGGCGCCCTCGATGCTGGATCGTGCCTATGATTTCGAAGGGCAGGCATTCCTGCCGGTGCTCGACGTTCTCCAGCGCAGCGCGCCGGTGGCGGTTCTCGACGTGCCGCATGTGTGGACGGAGTGGACGCGCTCGGTGCTGAGCGCGGTAGACGAGGTCGTCATCTGTGCCGCGCCCGATCTTGCCAATCTGCGCAACGCCAAGAATCTGATCGATGCTCTGCGCAAGCTGCGGCCCAACGATAAGGCTCCGCACCTCATTCTCAATCAGGTCGGCATGCCGAAGCGCCCGGAGATCAATCCTGCGGAATTCTGCGCGCCGCTGGAGACGGACCCGATCGCCATCATACCTTTTGACATCAACCTATTCGGTAATGCCGCCAACAGTGGACAGATGATCTCCGAGACTGATCCGAAGTCGCCGATCGCGGAAACTTTCTCGCAGATATCGCACATCGTCACCGGGCGTGTCGCTTTGAAGAAGGCAAGGAAGGGCGGTTTGCTTGGCCTTTTGAAGCGGAAGTAACCCTATGATTTCGCGTGGCCTTCTGAAAGCTGATCTTTCGTGAAAGCCATGCAGCAGCAGTAGAATTGGATCGAAGACATGTTTGGCAAGCGCGGAAGTGAAGGTCCTGCAAAGAGCGGCGGCGCGATGCCTCCGCCGGTACCGGCGCGTGCACCCGCTCCCACAGGCGGGCCACCGGCGCCGGCCGTGCTGATAGAGCCGTCCCGTGATACCGCGCAGCCGCGTCAGCAAGTTGCTCCGCCGCCGATGCAGACGCCCAGCCGGCGTCGTACGGCGCGCACCGAAGAATATTACGATACGAAATCGCAGGTCTTCTCCGCGCTGATCGATACGATCGACCTGTCGCAGCTTTCCAAGCTTGGCAACGAGGCCGCGCGCGAGGAAATCCGCGATATCGTCAACGATATCATCACCATCAAGAATTTCGCGATGTCGATCTCCGAGCAGGAGGAGCTGCTCGAGGATATCTGCAACGACGTGCTTGGCTATGGCCCGCTGGAGCCGCTGCTCGCCCGCGACGACATTGCCGACATCATGGTCAACGGTGCCGGCCAGACTTTCATCGAAGTCGGCGGCAAGACCGTCGAATCCGAAATCCGCTTCCGCGACAATTCGCAGCTTCTATCCATTTGCCAGCGCATCGTCAGCCAGGTCGGACGCCGTGTCGATGAATCCAGCCCCATCTGCGATGCGCGCCTTCCCGACGGTTCGCGCGTCAACGTCATCGCACCGCCGCTGGCGATCGACGGGCCGGCGCTGACCATTCGTAAGTTCAAGAAGGACAAGCTCACTCTCGATCAGCTCGTCCGCTTCGGTGCCATTACGCCGGAGGGCGCGACGCTTTTGCAGATCATCGGCCGCGTGCGCTGCAACGTCGTCATCTCAGGCGGTACCGGCTCGGGCAAGACGACGCTTCTGAACTGCCTCACCAACTATATCGACCGCGACGAACGCGTCATCACCTGCGAAGACACCGCCGAACTGCAATTGCAGCAGCCACATGTGGTGCGCCTCGAAACCCGCCCGCCGAACATCGAGGGCGAGGGCGAGATCACCATGCGCGATCTCGTCAAGAACTGCCTGCGTATGCGCCCCGAACGCATCATCGTCGGCGAAGTGCGCGGACCCGAGGTCTTCGATTTGCTGCAGGCGATGAACACAGGCCACGACGGCTCCATGGGCACGATCCACGCCAATACGCCGCGCGAATGCCTGAGCCGTATGGAATCGATGATCGCCATGGGTGGCTTCAGCCTGCCGGCCAAGACCGTGCGCGAGATCATTTCCAGCTCCGTCGACGTCGTCATCCAGGCCGCCCGCCTGCGTGACGGTTCGCGCCGCATCACCCAGATCACCGAGGTGATCGGCATGGAAGGCGATGTGATCATTACCCAGGATCTGATGCGCTACGAGATCGAGGGCGAAGATGCGAACGGCCGGATCATCGGACGGCACGTCTCCACCGGCATCGGCAAGCCGCATTTCTGGGATCGTGCTCGCTACTATAACGAGGAGCGGCGTCTGGCAGCCGCCCTCGATGAGATGGAACAGAAGGCGCAATAGGGTTCGCGATGTTTGGTATCGATCCGATAGTGCTGCTGATTGTCCTGCTGACGGCGGTCTCCGCCGCCGCGGTCTGTTACGGCATTCTCTATTCACGGATCGAGACACAGAAAAAGGCCGATAGCCGGGTCAACCGGGTCAAACAGGCCGAGACCGATCGCGCCAAGGTCAAGGCTGCACGCGATCGCGTTCAGGAAATGTCCAAGCGGCGCAAGTCGGTGCAGGATACACTCAAGGATCTGGAGCGGCGACAGAGCGAAAACACGAAGAAGAAGCAGTCGCTGAAGGCACGTCTGGCGCAGGCCGGGCTGTCGTTGACGCCATCGCGCTTCTATGTTTTTAGCGTGCTGTTCGGCCTGTTCGCGGTGCTGATCTTTTTCATTGTCGGCGCTCCGCCCCTGGTTATCCTGGGACTGTTCTTTGCCGTCGCTTTCGGTCTGCCGCGCTGGATTCTCGGCTTCCTTATCAAACGCCGGCAAAACAAGTTTCTCGAAGAATTTCCGAACGCACTCGATGTCATCACGCGCTCGCTTCGCTCGGGCCTGCCGCTCAACGATGCAGTGCGGCTGGTGGCTGGCGAGGCGCGAGAGCCTGTCAAGACGGAGTTTCGGCGGGTGGTCGAAGCGCAGCAGGTCGGTCTCAGCATGTCGGACGCCTGCGCGCGCATCACGAACCACATGCCGCTGCAGGAAGTAAATTTCTTCTCGATCGTCATCACCATTCAGGCCCAAGCGGGCGGCAACCTGTCGGAAGCGCTGGGCAACCTCTCGAAGGTGCTGCGCGAACGCAAGAAAATGAAGGCAAAGGTCAAGGCATTGTCGATGGAGGCGAAGGCATCCGCCGTCATCATTGGCGCTCTGCCCTTCATCGTGATGCTGCTCGTCTATCTGACGTCGCCGCAATATATGATGATCCTGTTCACCGATCCGCGCGGCCACCTGATCTTGATTGGGGCCGGCATCTGGATGTCGTTCGGCATCTTCATCATGCGCAACATGGTCAATTTCGAGATCTGAGC
Source organism: Rhizobium centroccidentale (assembly GCF_030182565.1). Lineage (NCBI taxonomy): Bacteria > Pseudomonadati > Pseudomonadota > Alphaproteobacteria > Hyphomicrobiales > Rhizobiaceae > Rhizobium > Rhizobium centroccidentale. Next base: position 118,926 of record NZ_JAQJCG010000019.1, read on the forward strand.
GGAAGGAGCCGCGTAGCCCATGTCCGATCTGGCTGCCAATTTGACCGATCCCGGTACCCTTCTTGCCGTTGTGGTTGCCATTGCCGTCTTCGCGACCTTCTACACCATCGCCATACCGCTGCTGGAGCGCGGTGATCTCAGCAAGCGTATGAAGGCCGTGTCGACAGAGCGCGAGCAGATCCGCGCCCGTGAACGTGCGCGGCTGAGTGCGGAGGGCGGCAAGGCGTCGCTGCGCAGCCACAATAATCGAAATGTCAGGCAGATCGTCGAACGGTTCAACCTGCGCAATGCGCTTGTCGACGCCAATACCGTCAATCGCTTGCGGTCCGCCGGCCTGCGCTCGGAAAATGCGCTCAACATGTTCCTGGTGGCGCGATTCCTGCTGCCCTTCCTGTTTCTGGCGGTTGCGATCGTCGTCGTCTTCGTTCTCGGCTGGTTTGCCGCAAAGCCCCTGCCGATCCGGCTGCTTGGCGTCATCGGTTTCGCTTATCTGGGCTTCTACGCGCCGAACATCTATATCTCCAATCTGGTGACCAAGCGCCAGAAATCGATCAAGCGTGCCTGGCCGGATGCTCTCGACCTGATGCTGATCTGCGTGGAGTCGGGCATTTCAATCGAAGCCGGCATGCATCGCGTGTCCGAGGAAATGGCAGAGCAGTCCCCGGCGCTCGCCGAGGAAATGGTGCTGACCACGGCCGAGCTTTCCTTCCTGCAGGATCGCCGCACCGCCTTTGACAATCTCGCCGCCCGCACGCAGATCGAACTCGTCAAATCGGTGACGCAGGCGCTCATCCAGGCCGAACGCTATGGCACGCCGCTCTCGCAGGCTTTGCGCGTCATGGCGCAGGAAGGCCGCGACGAGCGCATGAACGAGGCGGAAAAGAAGGCGGCCGCGCTGCCGCCAAAGCTTACCGTACCGATGATCGTCTTCTTCCTGCCGGTCCTGATGGCGGTCATTCTCGGCCCGGCGATCATTCAGGCAATGGACAAATTCTGAGACGTCGACTTGCTCGCGGCATGCGGGCATGATTATCTTCCATGCAATGTCGCTGATTGGCGTCAGGCGCATCGTTCCGCAAAGGCGCCTGGCGTTCGTGTCGACCATCTTGGGAGGTCTCGCATGTCATCCTTGGCAATATTTCTCAGCGTCATCGCAGCAGTCTTCATCGGGGCGGTGAGCCCCGGCCCGAGCTTCGTGCTCGTTTCGCGCATCGCTGTTTCCCGTTCGCGCAAGGCAGGTCTTGCCGCAGCCTTCGGCATGGGAACGGGCAGTGTCATTTTCGCGACCTTGGCCCTGTTCGGCTTGAGCGCATTGCTGATGAAAGTCGAATGGCTGTATCTGGCGCTGAAGGTCGCCGGTGGTCTCTATCTGATCTATATCGGCATCCGCATCTGGCGCAGCGCTGCGGACGATCTTCCCATCGATGCGCCAACAACGCCGGCGGCAGGCGGTGTGATGCGCAATTTCCTCTTTGCGCTCGGCACGCAGCTCAGCAATCCGAAGACGGCCATTTTCTACGGCAGTATCTTTGCCGCACTTCTGCCGGCGGCTCCGGCTCCCTGGCTGCTGTTTACGGTTCCGCCCGCAGTCTTCCTGGTCGAAGTGAGCTGGTACACGGTGGTGACGATGGCCTTTTCTTCGAACCGGCCGCGCGCCATTTATCTTGGTGCGAAGTTATGGATAGACCGAGTGGCCGGCGTTGTGATGGGCGCTCTCGGCGCGCGGCTTGTCGTCGAGGGGCTGCCACGCCACATCTGGCGTTAAAGGGCCTGCGGTTACCGGCCGTGCGCCTAGAGCGGTTCAGATTTTGTTTGAATCGTGGATTCCCTTTTGATGTCGAATATGATTCAAGATGCTGGCTGAGAGGAGGTCAGCATTGATGGTCGCAC
>NZ_JAQJCG010000020.1:0-112528 GCF_030182565.1 Rhizobium centroccidentale
TCGCGGTTTACGCTGGTGACGCGGGGTGGAGCAGCCCGGTAGCTCGTCAGGCTCATAACCTGAAGGCCGCAGGTTCAAATCCTGCCCCCGCAACCAATCTTTCCCTCTCCAAAGCCATTATCGCGGGCGCGAAGACTTCTTCTTCGCTGGCAATCCTAGCGCGTCAGAATGCCCAACATAACATCACATCAAGGCCGCAGGGCAAGGATAGCGATACGTTAGTTCTCATTTCGTCTCCTTCCTCTTTTTGTCTTCAGTGGCTTGATAGCTACGGCATCGTCACCATTGGCTTCATTGTCGTCGATAAGGCCGTCGTCATAGCTGTCGACTTCATCCTCTTCAATTTTGTGCGTCGGGAATGAAATATAATCTAATACGTCAGGGTTGAAGAACGCGGTGCGATGATAGCCCTCATATGGTAACCGGATCATGTTTGGTTGGTCGTCATCGTTCCCGCTGTGAGGATAATAGATATCGATAAGCGGCTCGATGCACTCGAAAAGGTTGCATTCGACATAAGTGATTTCTCGCCGCTTGCCGGTCGAGAACTGAACTGTCACTGTATGCGTGAGGGCCATAATCTCATCGGTTTCCCTCGCGCTCCTGGCCTTTTCAATCGGGAGGTCCTCGGGTTTGATAGCTCCCTTGGCGACCAGTTCATCGAACTGCTCATCGGTGATCATGATCTGACGTTGGACCCGCTCAACATCGTCCTCAGAAAAATCCGAAGTGTAGTCGTCGCCCACAGCCTCTTCATTTAGGATGGCCTCTACGATCGCCCAGTCGCGGGTGTCGGGCATCTGAATTGGCGTTGCCAGTTTGTAGTCATCATGATCCGGTCCGTAGGTGTCATAAGCTTCACTGGAAAAATAAAACTCAGAAATCGCTTTGCGCCGGATCGCGACGGTACGGTTGCCCAGGTCTTTGATCACGATGAATCGCTTGTCGCTCTGCAACTCGCTATAGGCTTGAGCGTAGGCCGCTTTTGAAATCGAAAGCACCAACGGCTCACCGCCACCGACGAAATGCACTGCACACTCACCGTAATATTGTAGATCCAGCGGGGCACTATCATCATAGAACGCTGCCTTTTTTGGTGGATGCTGACCAAGCAATTCCAATTCGGTTGTTTTGAAGTGCTTTGCGAGCTTGGCAAGGTAGCTCGTCGGAATCTCGGCCTTGCCCGTTTCCCAGCGCTGATACGTCGGTTGCGTCACGCCCGCCGCCTTGGCTGCCTGGGTCTGGGTCTCGGCATTCATAACTCGGAAATGCTTCAGTCGATTGATTGCCATTTGATTCTCCTGGAGGAGTTTGTATGCGTATATATGCGCATACACTCCGGTCACGCAAGGGAACCTTTTTGCTTCTAGATTGGGATACAGTCTGCGGACTGAATTAGTTTGCGTACATCTCTGCACGGTACCCGGCGAAACCAGTTCTGAATGAATGACCGACTCTTGACGTTTTGCAATCAGTTCCATTTCGCTAGCGAGCTACGCTTTCTCAGGCATCAGCCTCGCTCAGCGGTGATGATCCATGCGCGGGAGTCGAAGAGCACGCCTTCGGAGGTCATATGCGCTTCCAGTAAATCACGCAGTCGCTGCAGTGGTTGGTCGGGCGCCTCATCGGTGTGCACGAGCGCGTCCTTGACCATGTAGAGGCCGGCAAGGGCATCAAGGGCGGCATCGACATTGGCCCCATAAAACACTGGTTCGCGCACCTCTATAAAGTCGATCGAGATGAAGCCGGCGGCGCTTAGCAGTTCTTTGGCTATGGTGCGATCGCCAAGTGAAAACGGCTTGCCGGCATTTTCTGGAATTGCGCTTCCCGCAGCCAGCGCATTCCGGATTGCGCCAGACCATTCGTTGCGCTCCTGGCTTTGCCATACCATCCAGGCGATGCGTCCGCTCGGGCGTATTGCATGGGCGATATTGGCGAATGCTACCTGCGGATCGGCAAAGAACATGACGCCGAACCGGCTGATGCATAGGTCGAAGCCGGCGGCTGGAAATTCGTGGACTTGTGCGTCACCCAGCTCGAAGCCGACGTTGCGCAATCCCGCTTCAGCGCTACGTTGGCGCGCAATCTCAAGCATCTCGGCGGACGTATCCACGCCGACCGCGCTGCCTTGTGTTGCAGCAAGAGCTGCTTCCCGAGTGGTTTGTCCAGCGCCGCAGCCGATATCGAGTATCCGGTCATGCGTCCGGACGCGGGCGACGGCTCGCAAATGCCGGTTATGCCGTGATAGTTCAGCGTCGTAAAAATCAGCACATTGCAGCACTACAAGCCTCCCTCATTTCGTCTCAATCGCCATCGGGATCACTTCTCGCAAGACCTGCGAGCAGTTCTAACGCATTGTTCTTACACAATTCCGGATGGAAACCGCTGGGCATTTTTCTGAAACTGCTCTGATGGACGTCGATACCCCGTGTTGTAGCTTCCTCATAAACTGATTGCATAACAGGATCAGTTATGCAACATGGATTCCAGTTGCAATTTGCAATCGGATGGATTTTTCATGGAACAAATGGGATCATTCGCCGCCACCGAGACGTCAATCGAGGTCAAGGGCGCGAAACTTCAGACGGAGGCTTTCGGTGATCCCTCCAGCCCGCCCATCATACTGATCATGGGAATGATGGCTTCGATGCTGTGGTGGCCGGACAGGTTCTGCGAGGCTCTTGCCGCCCGCCAGCGCTATGTGATCCGATACGACCAGCGCGATACCGGCCTCTCGACACACTATCCGAGGGGCGAACCGCGTTATTCGTTCGACGACCTGGCCGACGATGCCATCGCCATTCTCGACGGCTACGGATTGGAAACGGCGCACGTGGCGGGCATATCAATGGGCGGCGCGGTTGCACAAGAAGTCGCATTGCGCTATCCCCCGCGTGTACGGACACTCACGCTGATCAGCACATCACCGCTCGGAGTCGGGGGCTTGCCCTCCTCGACAGAGGCCTATCAAGAGCATTCCAGGTCTGCCGAAGCAGTCGACTGGTCGAACCTCGAGGCTATTGCCGATTTTCTGCGTCGCGATACGGCGATGCTGGCCGGCACTCGGCATCCGCACGATCCTGATGCTGCAAGGGCCCTGATCGCCCGCGACATGGCGCGGGCGCCGTCATTTGCCAGTGCTACGAACCACTTCACGCTGGTGAGCGAGGACAGGCCAGCGAGGCTTCACGCTTCCGATATCAAGCTGCCGGTCCTTGCGATCCATGGCACGGCCGATCCGCTGTTTCCCATAGGGCACGGCGAGGCCTTCACTGGGGTCGTGCAAGGTGCGCGGCTGCACCGAGTCGAAGGCGGAGGGCACGAAATCCACGAGCTCGACATTGACGAGATCGTGCAGGCCATCATCGATCACACGGCCTGACAGACGTCCGCCCGACAGACAACCGGAAAGCCAGGCATGACCTCGCTTTCCGGTTCGTTAGAGCAATTCCAGGAAAAGTGGGTAGCGGTTTTCCGTCCGGAATTGCGAGATAACAAAGAGATAGAGCGGTTCAGAGATTCCGTGAAAAACTGAATCGCTTCAGAAATCAGCTTCTCGGCTTCAGGTTCTCTGCGTCGTAGAGCGGCTTGTAGCCGACGCCGGCGACTTCGACCGGGTAGGTCTCGCCGAAATATTCGACCTTCAGCTTGCGGCCTTCCTGGGCATAGGACCATGGGAGATAGGCGAGTGCGATATTCTTGCCGATGGTCGGGCCGTAGGCGATCGAGGTGGTGAAGGAGCGGCGGCCGAGGTCGTCGACCAGGGTTTCGCCGGTTTCGGGATCCATGACTGGGAGAATGCCGACGGGGTAACGGGCGACGCCGTTGGAGTCGATATTATCGGTCATGACGAGCGTGCAGAGCATGGCCGGCTGGTGTTCGCGGGCGCGATATTCGAGGTGCTTCGCCTTGCCGCAGAAATCGGCGTCTTTGACCTTCGGGCGGGCGAGATCGGCTTCCAGCAGATTATATTCCGTCAGCAGGTCGGCATTCTGCAGGCGTAGGCTCTTTTCCATGCGGCGGCTGTTGGCATAGGTCTCGACGCCGACGGCGATGGCGCCGGTGGAGCGCAGCGCATCCCAGACGGCTAGTGCATCGCCATAGGCCATGTGCAGTTCCCAGCCCTGTTCGCCGACATAGGAGATGCGGAATGCCGCGACGTTCCTGCCGGCAATGCGGATCTGCTTGATCGCGGCGAAGGGAAAGTTTTCGTGCGAAAGGTTTTCCGGGCTTTCGACGACCTTCTGCAGGTTGGTGCGGGCATTCGGTCCCCAGATGCCGATCGTCACATAGCGTTCGGTGACATCGGTGATGGTGACGTCAAAGCCCTTGTCCTCAGCAACGCGGCGCATGTAGTGGAAATCGCGCGGGCCGGCATCGGCGCCGTCGATCAGACGGCAGCGGTCGGCCATGCGGATCACGGTGAAGTCGGCGCGCACCATGCCTTCGTCGTCGAGGAAGTGGGTGTAGATGCCCTTGCCGATATTGGCGTCGCCGCCGATCTTGGCCGCGCAGAGCCACTCTAGCAGCTCGACATGGTCAGGGCCTTCGATGTCGTACATGGCGAAATGCGAGAGGTTGATGATGCCGCAATCTTCGCTCAGCGCAAGGTGCTCGGCATTGGAGACGCGCCAGAAATGGCGGTTGTCCCATTCGTTTTCACGCACGGGGATGCGGTCACCGTATTTTTCCAGCAAGTGCTCGTTGGCGGCATAGCCATGCGCACGCTCCCAGCCGCCAAGCTCCATGAAATAGCCGCCAAGCTCTTTTTCCCGCTCATAGAAGGGCGAGCGGCGGATGTTGCGGCCGGTGGCATAGGGTTCGCGCGGGTGGACGGCGGGGTTATAGATCTTCTGGGCGGCCTCGGTGCAGCGGCCTTCGATGAATTTCTCTTCCAGCATATGTGGGTAGAAGCGGGAATAATCGATCCTGTTGTGGTCGATCGGCGTGCGGCCGTCGGTCATCCAGTCGGCAACGAGCTTGCCGAAACCGGGGCCGTCCTTCACCCAGATGGCGACGCAATACCAGAGACCGCGGACCTTCTGGCTTTCGCCGACGGATGGGCCGCCATCGGTCGTGACCTGCAGCAGACCGTTGAAGGAATGGCCTTCATTGTAGCCGAGTTCGCCGAGGATCGGCGTCAGTTCCATGGCGCGCTCGAGCGGCTCGATGATCTGCTCCATGTCGAGATCGCGCTGCGAGGGCGACAGACGTGCCTCGTGCTTTTCAAGGAGATCGCGGGGATGGCAGAGGCGCGGGTTCTTTTCCTCGTAGTAACCCCATTCGATCTGGCCGCCCTCGGCAGTCTTCGGGTCGCCTGTGTCGCGCATATAGGCTGAGTTGCCCTGGTCGCGCATCAGCGGGAAGCCGATTTCCTTGCCGGTATTGGCGAATTCATTGTAGGGGCCGAAGAAGGTCAGCGGGTGGTCGACCGGCATGACCGGCAGGTCTTCGCCGACCATTTCGGCGATCAGGCGACCCCAAAGACCGGCGCAGACGATCACGTATTCGGCTTCGATCGTGCCGCGATGGGTAACGACGCCAGCGATGCGGCCATCCCTAACGATCAGCGACTGGGCCGGCGTGTTGGCGAAGGAAAGGAGCTTGCCGCTCTTTTCGCCCTGGTCGATCAGCTTGCCGGCAACGGTCTGCGAACGGGGAATGACGAGGCCGGCATCCGGGTCCCACATGCCGCCCTGAACCATGCTTTCCTCGATCAGCGGGAATTTCTCCTTGATCTCGGCGGGGTCGACCAGGCTCACGCGCGTGCCGAAGGCCTTGCCCGAGGTCACCTTGCGCTTGATTTCCGCCATGCGGTCATCATCGCCGACGCGGGCGACTTCGAGGCCGCCGACGCGGGCGTAGTGGCCGAGCTTATCGTAGAAATCGATGGAATAGAGGGTCGTCCAGCAGGAAAGGAAATCATGGCTAGTCGTGTAGCAGAAGTCGGATGCGTGGGCTGTCGAGCCGATATCCGTCGGGATGCCCGATTTGTCGATGCCGACAATATCGTCCCAACCGCGCTCGATCAGATGGTGGGCGATCGATGCGCCGACGATACCGCCAAGCCCGATGATGACGACCTTCGCCTTTTGAGGAAATACTGCCATTGCGTGCGACCCTGATTGATATTGGAAATGGATTTTATGATGTGTGCGGCGGCGACCAGAGCCTGTCTACGACATAATCAAGATGCTTGCACGACGATCGTAAGGCCGTTTCTTATCGAGATGCAGGGCGATAGCCGTTGATCGCCATGTCGCAAAGGCGACGGCATCTCTTCGATCGCTTATTGCGGGATCGACTGCATCATGATCTCGCGGCGCAAGACGGGGCCTTCTTCGCCGAAATAGGTGGTCAGCAGCTTGGCGAACGCGTCCGACTGGTAGGTCCCGGTCAATGTCTGATCGACGAGCAGGCGGAAGGCGGAGTCATCTTGCCGCAGGGCTATGCCATAGGGCTCATGCGTGAAGAGGCGGTTGCCGATGGCCAGCGCGGACGGGTTATGGGCATGGGAAGCCAGATCGAAGAGCAAGGCACGATCGGCGAAATAGGCATCGATCTTATGGCCTTCGAGCGCGACCAAGCCGTCCTGGTGCGTGGCGAACTCGGCAATCCGTGTCTTCGGCACGTCGGAGCCCAGCGCCTCGCGCAGCGTTGCGCCCGTCGTCGTGTTGGCACGAACACCGATGGTGCTCGTTGCCGGTGCCGCCTTGGCCGAGACCTGCGCCAGCCGCTTGTCGAGGAATAGCGCCATCAGATAATCGGGTGAATCCTTGCGCAGCAGGGCGCTGGCACCGGTGATGAAGATCGGCTGCGAGAAATCGACGCTTTGACGCCGGCCTAGGCTAATGGTCAGGGCGCCGCAAAGAAGATCGACCTGTCCGCTTTTGACTGCATCGAAGCCATCGGCAAGCGTCGTTTCGACATAGTCGCGCTTGAGATTGGCGACCTTGGCCGCGACAGCATCGGCAATCTTGCCGCAGAGGTCGATGGCATATCCCGTCGGGTTGCCATCCTTCTTCTTGAAGGAGAAGGGTTCTTCGTCGCTGATATAGCCGATGCGGATTGTGCCCTTTTGCGCGATAATGTCGAGCGTCTGCGCGGCCACCGCCGTATAGGCAGATATGCCAAGGAGAATGCCTGCCAGAACCAGTCGTCTCATGCAGTTTGCCGGCATGATCCCGATCTCCAAAAGAAAAATGGGCAATCGCAAGGGCTTAGGCGCAGATTATGGGTTGGCAAGTTTTTGTCAACGATGGATTGTCCCAGATGGTTGGCGATCGAGCAGGAGTGGCGGAATCGTTGCTCCCAAGCTGGTGTCCATAAACGTCCCTGCCGTTCATGGTGTCTGCGACGCGTTTTGGTAATATCACGAAGAGTTTCGTTACCCTGCCTCGGTTTGTGGCCTATCTCTACCGCACAATCGCAAATCCACGGAGATACGGAATGCAAGGGAGCAACGGGCCTGGAGGTCGAGGTGGTGTGATGGGCAGAGCGGGTTTTGCGCTATGCACCGGCTTTACCCTTTTTTCCATGGGCTTCGGTCTCGCGCTGACCTCGCCTGCCGCCGCGCAGACGATCATCGACGACTGGCAGAAGGTGAAGCCGCCGGCGGCGCCGGAGCTGAAGCAGATTACAGTCGATCCGAAGACGACGGCGCTTCTGATCCTCGACTTCAACGGTGCGCAGGACCCGACCAAGGGACCGTGCAACGTGAAGACCAAGCCGCGCTGCCTCGCCTCCGTCCCCAAGGTGAAAACCCTGCTCGATCAGGCGCGCGCCAAGGAGATGCTCGTCGTCTTCAGTCTGGCCGGCGTTGGCGAGGCGCAGGATATCGCAACGGCGCTGGCGCCCCTGGCGAGCGAGCCGATCGTCAAGTCCGGGCCGGACAAGTTTATCGGCACCAATCTGCGCAGCATTCTCTCGGACAAGGGCATCAAGACCATCATCGTTACAGGTACGGCCTCGGAGGGCGCGGTGCTCGATACGGCAACGGACGCAGCACTCAACGGCATGAATATCGTGCTGCCGGTCGACGGCATGTCGTCGACAGAGCTTTATGGCGAGCAATATGTGGCCTGGCACATGGTCAATGCGCCGGGCGTCTCGCAGAAGACGACGTTGACCAGCATCGACAGGATCAAGTTCTGATCTCTGGATCGGATGGTGACATCCCGCTCGTGATGGCAACGGGATGCCGCCATCAATCGACTATACCAAAGCTTCCTCGAACAGGTTCAGCAGCCGCTTCCAATGCCTTTCGGCGCCGATCTCGTCATAAACGCCATGATCCGGCACCGTCCATCCATGTGCCATGCCTACATAGTTTTCGATGGTGTGATCGACGCCGCCGGTGCGGAGCGCCTCGGCAAGACGCGCCGATTGTTCCGGCGGAAAACTGTTGTCGACGCCGGCGACACCGACATAGACGCGGGCCTTGATCTTAGCGGCGAGCCGGTGCGGACTGTCTTCCGCGTCGCTCGCAAGATTGCCGCCGTGGAAGCTTGCGGCTGCCGCGATGCGGTCGGGATAGGTGGCAGCGGCAGTCAGCGCGCGGCCCCCGCCCATGCAATAGCCCACCACGCCGGCCGTACCTTTGGCGCCGGCGGCTGAGAGAGCGTCGAGGAAGGCGGCACTATCGGCCTTGGTCATTTCCTGCGTCGTGCCGCGCAGCATCGCCATGATCGTTTCGCGGGAGGCGGGATTGCCGAAGGCACTGCCGTCGAAGGGGCCATAGGCGCCGAAGCGATAGAAGAGATCGGGAAGCAGCACGACATAGCCTCCGTTCGCCAGCCGCTGCGCCATGCCATCGAGCGCAGCGCGCGGACCCATGGCATCCATATAGAGGACCACGCCGTGCTCGGCTGATTTACCATTATCGGGGCGGAAGATAGCGGCTTTGGCGGTGCCGTCGGCCGTCTTGATTTCGATATCCTGTTTCATCGTCATTTCCCTTGCGATCTCATTATCGGCTCATGTCCCCGCAGCGCATGCCACTTTGGCAAACGGTATATAGACCCTCAAGAGCATGTTTCTTCGAATGGCCGAGACCATCGATCAACATCTCTTGAGTTTCGGCGCTCGTCGTCTGTGACATAGTATCGCCGGCAACGACGTCTGTGCGATGATCCCTTTGGAGGATGCGATTTCATGTCTTTTCGCCAGATGGTTCCCGGCCTGGCGCTGGCCTTTTCGCTGTTATCGGCAACGGCATCCGCCGCTCCGCCCGAGCAAGGTCATGGCGCGCCTGCCAGCGCGAGCGGCGTGCTCTCGCTCCTGCCGCCCGATGCCCTGAGCGACCATGTTCTCAATGCTGACGGCAAGACCATTCCCTATACGGCGACAGCGGGTACGCTCGATCTTTTCGGTCAGGATGGGCAGCGCAGCGCCGCGATCTTCTACACCGCCTATGTCGCCAAGAACCGGGATGCGAACCGGCCCGTGACCTTCGTGTTCAATGGCGGGCCGGGTGCCGCCTCCGCCTTCCTCAACCTCGGGCTCGTCGGCCCGCGTATCGTCGATTTCGGTGCAGACGGGCGTGATGGCGCCAATGCCAGGCTGGTCGACAACCCGCAAAGCTGGCTCGAATTTACCGATCTCGTGCTGATCGATCCGGTCGGCACTGGCTGGAGCCGCACCGCCAAACCGGACGACCAAAATGATTTCTATAGTGTCGACAGCGATGCCGAAAGCCTGGCCAAGGCGATCGCTCTTTATGTCGCCCACAACAGCCGGGCGGCGTCGCCGAAATATATTCTCGGGGAAAGCTATGGCGGTTTTCGCTCGGTCAAGGTTGCCAACAGCCTGCGCGAGGACCAAGGCATTCTGATTTCCGGCATCGTCATGCTGTCGCCGCTACTGGAGGGCCGGTTTGTCTTCGGCGGGGGTGAGGATGCGCTTGGCGCTGCCTTGCAGCTGCCGTCGCTGGCGGCCGCCGAGCTGGAACGGCAAAATGCCTTTAGCGAGAAAGCAATCCAGGATGCCCAGGCTTTTGCCTTGAACGAATATCTGCCAACTCTTGCCAGACGGCCGCCATCGGGAGGTGCCGGTCAGGCCTTCTATGGGCGTGTAGCGAAGCTGACCGGTATTCCCCAAGATATCGTTGCCAGGAACCAGGGCTTTCTCAGCGGAGTCTATCGCAAACATTCCGATGGCGATGGCTCCGATGTGGCGAGCGCTTATGACGCCTCGTTCCTTGCACCGGACCCCTATCCGCAGTCGGATGCCGAGCATGGCGGCGATCCCGTTCTGGATGGCTTCGTCCGCGCCTATGGTGGTGCCTTTTCAGGCTATGCCCGCGACGAGTTGGGCTTCCATACCGACATGACCTATACGCTTCTGTCGTCATCGGTGAACCGGGAGTGGAAATGGGGCGGCCACAACGGCGGCTCGCGCGGGACCGCCGGTGTTGGCGACGATCTCAAGGAGCTGTTATCGCTCTCACCATCCTTCCGCGTGATGATCGGGCAGGGTTACAGCGATCTCGTCATTCCCTTCGGCGTCAATCAATATGTGCTCGACCATATGCCCCCAGCCTTTGCGGATCGCGTGGCGATGAAGCTCTATCGCGGCGGCCATATGTTCTACACGCGGCCGGCGTCGCGCGAGCAATTCACGGGCGATGCCAAGGCGTTTTATGCCGTGCAGGTCAAGGCAGCGCCGGCAACGCAATCGAATTGACTGCCGCCTCCGGGCTCTGCCTGGAATACGGCGGCGTTGCGAGACTGGCCTTCACCTGTTTCTCGTAACCATGGCCTTGATGGTTTCGCAGAGTTCGTCCTTTGCCTGCTGCGGACTGATGTCGCCCGTCGTGGCGGCATAGGACAGCGCTTCGGCGGCACCCAGCATCGCCCAGAGGCCCGCTGATTTGATGGAGCCTGCATCGGCGAAAGGAGCCAGCAGCGCACGGCATTTCTCGATGAAAGCCGTGTCATATTCGCGTTTGATTTTTTCAAGCTCCGGCGAGCCTGCGAGCGCAGCGATGATGCCGGGTATTTCGCGCCCCTGCAGCAGCACGCAATCGACATAGGAGGCGGCTATCACCTCGGCCCTGCCTGCCAGTGTCGGGCTGCTCGCATCCAGCACCTTGTCCATCACTGCCGTCTGTCTGATATCGTACTCGCGATAAAGCGCGGCCAGTAGGCCGGAACGAGTCGTGAAATGGTCGTAGACGACGGGTTTCGTCACACCGGCACGTTCCGAAAGCCGCCCCAATGTCAGGGCTTCCGTTCCCTCTTCGCCGATGATTTGCCAGGCAACCTGGATGAGCTGCCGATAGCGCTCCTCCCGCGTCAGCCGGCTGCGGGGCTCCGTTTTCTTCATTTGCACGCTTGACATCGCTATATACCAAAAGTAACTTACTAAAAGTATATAAGACTAAGCCGCCTCTCACAATCTGTCTGCAGGAGTTTTTCACATGCATGCGCTTATCGTCGTCGCCAATCCGAATCCCGATTCGTTCAGCCACGGCGTCGCGGCCAAGGTTGCTGAAGGTATCACGGCTTCGGGGGCCACGTTTGAAATCGCCGATCTTACGGCGGAAGGTTTTGATCCGAGGTTCAGCGCTGCCGATATTGCTGCTCATCTCAGAGAAGGTCCGTCGCCTGATGACGTCGTTGCCGAGCAAACACGAATCGATTGTGCCGATGCGCTGGTGCTGGTCTATCCCGTTTATTGGTGGTCCATGCCCGGGCTCCTCAAGGGATGGATCGATCGGGTGTTCACCAATGGCTGGGCCTATGACGACATGCCCGATGACAGGCCGGTCAAGAGATTGCGCCGCCTTCCCATCCACCTAGTCGCTATCGGCGGCGCGACCATGCGCACCTATGCGCGCCACGGCTATTTCGGCGCCATGAGGACACAGATCGACCAAGGAATTTTCGGATATTGCGGCGCTCCTGTTGCGACATCCGAGCTGTTGTTGACGGAAGCGCAGGATATGAGTTCCCACCTCGATACCGCCCGCGCCATCGGGCAAAATCTCTTTGCCACTTCACGATCAACAAAGGCGGCGGATGCGGCCTAATCGTGCTGTTGCAGCTGAAAGAGATGCTTGATGCGCGAGCTTAGCGAGGTCACATGAGCGCCATGGCCGAGCATATCGGCATTGGCGAAGAGATGCTGCTCCTCCTCTATGCGCTTCGCCAGGATGGCGCCGAGCTCTTCGGCAAGGGTCGGCCGGTCGTGCAGCAGCGGCGCGAGACATTCCTCGCCGATTTCGTAGGTGACGACGAAGGTCAGGGCGCGAACCGTCCCGACTTCGCCCGATCCCATCAGCAGCCCGTTCTCACCGAAATAATCCCCTGGCGCGAGGCGCGTCAGCTCGATCTGGCGATGCCCTTCGCGGCGGGTGATGCTGACGACGCCCGAGCGGACGATCGTGAGCGCCCGCATGCGGGTATCCTGTTCGGCGATGACGGCATCCTTGCGGTAGGTCCGGCGCTGCATATGCGACGCCAGATGTTCCTTTTCATCCTCGGTCAGCGATGAGAACAGAGGGATATTGCTGACCAATCGCCAGGGCGTTCCCGGAGCATGTTGTTTCTCGTCGGGCGTTCCTGTCTTTTGCTCCATCGGCAGCACGACAGTGCCGGGCTGATCGGCGAATTTCAGGCCCGCCGCCTTGGTATGGCGGAAGAGCAGATCATAGATTTCATTCTTTGCGGATTGTGTCAGCGACATGTCGCGCACGCGAAAGGACAGCTGCAGTTCGATTGCCTGCCCATCGATGGAATTGATGGCGACGCTGGGTTCCGGGTTCTTTTGGATCGAGTTGCAGCTGATCAAGACGTTTTGCATCACATCCGCAATGATGCGCGGTAGGGTGGTCGGCTGGATGCGTACGGTGACGGTTGCGCCGTGGCTCTCGTCGGGTGAGGAAAGATTCGTCAGCCGCGTCTTGGCAAGGATACTGTTCGGAATGACGATCAGATCGTTGGTGCCGCTCAGCAATTGCGTGGCGCGCCAATTGGTTTCGACGACGCGGCCCTGGACATCATTTTCGAGGACGATCCAGTCGCCGACGGAGTAGGGACGGCCGAGATTGAGGGCGATGCCGGAGAAGACGTCGCTGAGGGTGCTCTGCAAGGCGAGACCGAGAATGATGGCGAAGACGCCCGATGTTGCGATCAGCGTACCGATCGGGACGCTGAAGACATTACCGACGATGGAGAGAATGGCGCCGAGATAGATGACGCCGACGATCAGATCCTGCAGCAGCCGGCCTTCTCGGGGCTTGCGTTCGAAAATCAGGAACAGCCGCACGCAGGCGATCAGCACCCAGGCGCCGTTGACCCACCAGACGATCTTGGCAAAGCCCGTGAAGGTGCGCAGCGTCACCGAGTCCTGCGGTGGGCTCGGCTCATAGGGGACGATGCCGTGATAGAACAAAAGTGCCGTCAGGCAGACGAAGAAAGCGATCTGGCCGATCAGACGGCCGGCCCGCTGATGACGCAGCATGACGCGGCTGACGAATGTGCCGACGACAACCAGAATGAAGAACTGGACGATCGGATTGCCAAGAAGCGCAATGGACATGGGGACTTGGTCGCACTCGGTCTTTCGGATGGGCGTTAAATTGGCACGAAAGAAGCGGCAGCGCCATATGCAGAAAAAGTATGATTAATTGACGCCGACGCCTTGATCTCAGGACTTGCACCTTGATAATTAGATGACGATTATCATCTTATATCTGTCATCCCATCCTGCTATCTGCTCTCGCAGCGCAATCCTTAGCGCTCCGACATCATTAAGGAATATCCATGACACAGTCTTTCGAGATTCGCGGCGATCTGCTGATCGGCTCAGATTCTACCGGTGGCAACAGAACCGTGCGTGCCGTCAACCCGGCGACCGGCGCAAACCTGGAGCCGGCCTTTGCGATCGCCAGCGAGAGCGATGTCGCCAAGGCTTGCGAGCTGGCGGCCCAGGCGTTCGATGTCTACCGCGCCACCAGCCCGGAGCAGCGCGCGGCATTTCTCGAAAAGATTGCCGACAATATCATTGGCATCGGTGATGCGCTGATCGAGCGCGCGACGGAGGAGACTGGCCTGCCGGTGGCGCGTCTGCAGGGCGAGCGTGCACGCACCGTCGGCCAGCTGCGGCTCTTCGCGCAGGTGGTCCGCGCCGGCGAGTGGCTCGATCTGCGCGTCGATCCGGCCTTGCCGGAGCGCAAGCCGCTGCCGCGGCCGGACCTGCGCCTGCGCCAGATCCCGCTCGGCCCGGTCGCCGTCTTCGGCGCCAGCAACTTCCCGCTCGCCTTCTCGGTTGCAGGCGGTGATACGGCGTCGGCACTTGCCGCCGGTTGCCCGGTCGTCGTCAAGGGCCATCTTGCCCATCCCGGCACGGGCGAGCTTGTCGGCCGCGCCATCCGTGCCGCCGTGGCCGCATCCGGCCTGCCAGAAGGCACGTTCTCGTTGCTGACTGGTGCCAACGAGACTGGTGCTGCGCTGGTGCGCGATCCCCGCATCAAGGCTGTCGGCTTCACCGGTTCGCGCGGTGGCGGCCTGGCGCTCGGCGCCATTGCCGCGGCTCGTCCGGAGCCGATCCCGGTCTATGCCGAGATGAGCAGCGTCAACCCCGTCTTCCTCTTCCCTGCCGCGCTTGCTGCGCGCGCAGAGGCGATCGGTACGGGCTTCATCGACTCCCTGACGCTCGGTGCCGGCCAGTTCTGCACCAATCCGGGGCTGCTTTTCGCGATCGAGAGCCCGGATCTCGACCGCTTCGTCCAGGCTGCCAGTGATGCGCTGACCGGCCGCGCGCCCGCACCGATGCTGACGCCCGGGATTCACGCCGCCTTCGACAAGGGCGTTGCCGCATTGGCGGAACATGAGGCGGTCAAGACCGTCGCTCATGGCGCTCCGGCTGAAGGCGTCAACCGGAGCCCGGGCATCTTCTTCGAGACGGAAGCGGAGGAGTTCCTGGCCGATGAGCGCCTTGGGCACGAGGTTTTCGGCGCGGCAAGCCTTCTCGTGCGCTGCAAGGACATTGAGCAGATGATCGCCGTTGCTGAGAAGCTCGAGGGCCAGCTGACCGCGACGCTGCAGATCGAAGCGGATGACTATGCCACCGCCGCCAAGCTGGTGCCGGTGCTGGAACGCAAGGCCGGGCGCATCCTCGCCAATGGCTGGCCGACCGGCGTCGAAGTCTCCCATGCCATGGTGCATGGCGGGCCTTTCCCGGCGACCTCGGATAGCCGTACGACCTCGGTCGGCACGCTCGCCATCCGCCGCTTCCTGCGTCCGGTTTCCTATCAGGATCTGCCGGAAGGACTGCTGCCGGCGGAATTGCGCGATGACGGCGTCAAGTCGCTGCCGCATCTGCTCGATGGCGTGCGCAAGGGTAACTGATCAGGGCCTCATCCGCTCTCGCCCTTCGAGGGGTCCTTCGGACCCTCCTCAGGGTGAGGGCTAATCTTTTCTGCCAAACGAAGCTAAGTACGAGTCGTTTCGAGTGAGCGGCTTTTTCCGCCCTCATCCTGAGGTGGGAGAGACTGAGCTTAGCGAAGGAGCGACCCTCGAAGGACGAGGGTCGGCCCCAACGCGCCACGCCAGGTATGAAATCGATTGGAAACCTCAAACCTCCGCGTAAACAATTCCCGTAAACGAGCCGGCATGGTGCAGGAGCTCGCGCTCGCCTGAACCATCTAGGCTTGCGGAATAGAGATTGCCGCCGATGTCGGTGAAGAACATGCGGTTGTTCGGGAGGTCGAGCGAGAGGCCGATGCCTTCGTCGAGGCCTTCGAGGACGACTTCGGAGGTTGCGGCGATATCGTTCATCGCTGCGCGGTTGACGGTATTGCCGCGGGGGAGATTGCCACGGTCGGTCCAGTAGATCGTGCGGGTGGCGAGATCTAGCTCAAGATCGATCGGTTCCGGCAGCTTATCCAGCAGAATTTCGATATCGCTGCGGCTCGTCGCGGTTTCGCCGGCCGGGATATTGATGCCGGCACGGAAGATGCGGCCGAGACCGGCATCCGGCGGCCCTTTCTGGGTCCAGTAGATCTGGCCGAGCGGCAGGTCGAGGGCGATGCCGACGCACCAGCGTTCGATATCGGCGCTGTCTTCGGGGCCCTCACCATTCTGCACCAGGGTTTCGATATCGCTGCCGTCGATATTGGCGCGCATGACGCGCATGCCTTCGCGGTCGCACCAATAGAGCTTGCCGTTGTCGCGGTCGAGCTGGATTTGCTTCGGCGTGACGAGCGTGCTGCTCGGCGGAATCAGCGTGATGTGGTTGCCGCCGTCGAGGTCCATGCACTCGATGGAACCGTCATGGGCGTTGTAGTCGTTGCCCATCTCCGTCCAGTAGATCCAGCCGTTCTCGCTGTCGACGAGAATGCCGTCCGGGCTGCGGCCTTGCCGCTGGACGATGAGCTTCAAATCGGTGCCGTCGATGGCGGAGGAGAGGATTCGTCCGTCGTTGATATCGAGGAAAAACAGTCTTTCGATCTTGTCGGTGGTGGTGGCAGGCGTCCGTGCTTCTGACATGAGAGCATCCTTTCGAGGGGCGGATCTGCGGATCACAGCGCGGCAATCATGGCATCGTTTGATGACAGCATCATTCGCCGCTGCGATCAGGACGAGCATCTGCTGCGCTGCAGCAAAGATCAAGGGCCGGATTGTCGCGGTCTACGCGGAGGGCTGTCAAATAAGTGTCATCGGCCTGATATAAATCCCCGGCATTCCCATAGAGCTGCACCACAGTCGAGGGCGGAAACCGAAGCCGGAGGTGATTGATATCATGTCGACGCTCCAGCAGATCGCTTTTCGCGCCGGCTGTTCGGTTGCGACCGCCAGCCGGGTGATGAATCGCAGCGGTCCGGTCAGCGACGAGATGGTGCGGCGCGTGCGCCGGGCGGCGGCAGAGCTTGGCTATCGGGCGGGTGGGCGCATCGGCACCGGCCGGCCGGCGATAGGCGTCCTCATTCCGAGCATCACCAATCCGGTTTTCGCGGCTTCGCTTTCCAGCATCCAGAACCGAGCTCTTCACGCGGGACATAGCGTGCTGATCGCCCAATCGAATTACGATCCGGCACAGGAGGTCGACGCCGTCGCCTCGCTGCTCCAGCAGCAGCCGACTGGGTTGATCCTGACGCTCTGCGATCCCGAGCGCAGTCTTGTTCTGTCCTCCGCCCTGCCGCCAACCGTGCTGCTCGGAAACCTGCCGACCGCCCGCTTCACCGCTGCGGTCGCGACCGATAATTTCGGCGCGGGCCGGGATTTGACCGATCACCTCCTAGGTAAGGGTCACCGCCGCATCCTGTTCATATCTGGCCATTTCGCGGCATCGGATCGGGCGAAGCTGCGCTATCTCGGCTATATCAGAGCGATGGAAGCGGCGGGGCAACAGCCCCTCGATGCGCTCGAAATTTCCTTCGTAAACAGCCTGGAACAGCTCGATCTTTCCGATGCGATTTCGCGGTTCGACCCGACGGCGATCATTGCTTCCAACGATCTTCTGGCGCTCGGTGTCATGGGCGCGCTTCGGCGTCAGGGCATTTCGATCCCTCGTGATATTTCGGTCGCCGGCTTTGACGGAATTTCCCTTGGTTTTCTGGGTGAGGTGTCTTTGACGACCGTGGAAATTCCGGATGGAACCATGGGGGCCGCTGCCGCCTCGCTGCTGCTGGATATGGCTGAAAATGCCGCGCCGCCGCGTCATCTGACGGTACCTTATCGGATGCGTGCGGGCGGCACAGTGCGCGATCTTGCCATTCCGTCCTGACGCTGCCCACGAATGGGAAACGCCGCCTCTTTTTGGGAGGCGGCGCGGTTCGTTCATATTGGTTCGTAAGATCAGCTGCGCGGCAGCAGGCCTTCGATGTCCGAAGCAGCGTCGTCGAGCGCTTCCTTCGGAGCGGCAGAGCCGTCGACGATGCGCGAGAGATTGTCGACGATGGTCTGCGTGACCTTGACGCCGTTCGCGCCCGGGAAGGCATACCAGGGAACCATGATCGACATCTGGCTGAGGCCAGCCTGGAACAGCGGGTTCTTCTTGTAGAAGTCACCGAGATATTCGGCCGACTTGGCGGCAAGCTCGTTGTTCGGAACATAGCCGGTGCCGGGAACGACGACCGAAGCGCCATAGGGACCGGCGGCGAATTTGGCGAATTTCCAGGCGGCTTCTTCCTTGACCGGGTCATGGGTCAGGATGACGACGGCGTTGCCGCCCGTCGGCAGGCGACCATTGACCGGGTCGATCAGCGGCAGCTTGGCAGTGCGCAGGTCGAACTTGGCGCCGACATTCTTGATGGTGTTGACGAGAGCTCCGGTCGTCTGGAATTCGAAGCCGACCTTGCCGGCTGCGAAAGCCTGTTCGCCCGCAGCCTTGGTGAAGACCGGCATGCCGCCTTCCTTGACGAAGCGCTGGATCAGTTCGACGGCCTTCTGGCCCTCGGGGCCGTTGAAGGCAACCTTCGTCTCGTCGTCGCTCAGCATCTTGCCGCCGGCGCCGAAGAGGAGAGCCGAGAACATCCAGTCGTCGCCCTGCCAGCGGAAGTCCATGCCGTCGACGCCGTTGCCGAGCGCCTTGATCTTGCCGGCGAGTGCAATGACCTCGTCCCAGGTCTTCGGCGGGTTGTCCGGATTGCCGCCGGCAGCCTTCACCAGATCGGCGTTGTAATACATGATCGGGTTGGACGTCGCGAAGGCGAGACCGACCTGCTTGCCCTTGACCTGGGCGAGCTTCAGGATCGTATCCGAGAAGCCTTTCTCGGCCATGTTGCCCTCTTTCTTGACGAGGGGGCCGAGATCGACGGCGACATTGCGCTCGTCGATCATGCGCAGACGGTTGAGGCCGATGAAGGTGACATCTGGCATTTCGCTGGTGCCGGCCTGGCGCAGGATGGTCTGGATGCCTTCCTCATAGGTGGCCGAAGGAGCGGCGAACTGGATCTTGATGTCCGGGTTTTCTTCCATGAACTTTTTCGAGATCGTGTCCATCACGTTCTTGAAGAAACCGGGCATCGGATAATGAACCGTCAGGGTGGTTTCGGCATAGGCCGGGACCGACACGACCATCGAAATGGCCGCGGCGGCGAGAATCTGGGTGATATGCTTCATCGCTCGTTCTCCGTTTTCGAATTTCGAACCGGTCAGCCTTTGAGACCGGTCATGGTGATGCCCTCGACGAAACGCTTCTGTGCCAGAAGGAATGCCGCGACGAGGGGAAGGGTGATGATCAGGGTTGCCGCCATGAGTGCGCCGTAGTCGTCGCCGGCTTCGGCGGCGCGGAAATACATGAGGCCTAGCGGCGGCGTGAAATATTCCTGCTTGGTGATGACGATCAGCGGCCAGTAGAGATCGTTCCAGTGCGCGACGACCGAGAAGATCGCAAAGGCTGTAACCGCCGGCCAGGCATTCGGCACGATGACGCGGGCGACGATGCCGATTTCCGACATGCCGTCGAGGCGGGCGGCATGGATCAGATCGTCGGGCATGGAACGGAAGAACTGCAGGAACATGAAGATCGCGAAAACCGAGATCGAGAAGGGTGCGACGAGAGCTGTATAGCTGTTCAGGAGCGACAGGCTGTTGAAGCCGACATAGAGCGGCAGCGCCGTCGCATGGATTGGGACCAGCAGGCCGAGCATGACCAGCACCATCATGGTGCGCGCCGCCGGGAACTTCAGCTTCGCCATGGCATAGGCGCAGGGAATGGCAATCAGCACCTGGAAGAAGAAGATCAGGCCGCAGACCAGGACGCCGTTGAACAGCAGCGTGCCCATCGAAACCTTGCTCAGCGCCTTGGCGATGTTCTCCAGGTAATAGAAATGCGTCGGGATCAGCTTCAAGGCCGAGGTGAAGATATCGTCCTGTGCCTTGCCGGCGGTGGAGATCATGAAGATGTAGGGCGCCAGGAAGATGAGCGAGCCGATGATCAGCAGCGAGAGGCGCAGGATGCGGCCGGGAGTGAAGCCTGTCGAGGTCATGTGTAATGCACCTGCCGGTCTTGGACGCGATATTGCAGGAAGGTCAGCACCACGAGGATGGCGAGAAACACTGTGGTCATCGCCGAGGCGTAGCCGACGCGGAGATAGACGAAGCCCTCCTGGTAGATGGTGAAGAGCAGGACTTCCGAGGCATGGTTCGGGCCGCCGTCGGTCAGGGCCTTCACCGTGTCGAACACCTTCACGGCATTGATGATGCTGATGGTGGTCACGAAGAGCGTCGTCGGCCCCAGCATCGGCCAGGTGACGAGCCAGAAACGGTCGAATGACGACTTTGCACCATCCACTTCAGCTGCGGCATAGAGTTCTCGCGGAATGGCGGTAAGGCCGGCAAGGAACAGCACCATGTTGAAGCCGACCGACTGCCATACGCCGATGATCGACAGGCTGTAGAGGGCGGTTGCAGACGAACCGAGCCAGTTGGGGCCACGCAGACCGATCTCGGCAAGCAGCGCGTTGATCGGACCGATCGTCGGATGGAAGAGATACTGCCAGACGGTCGCCATGGCGACGATCAACGAGGCGACGGGCAGGAAGTAGGCCGTGCGGAAGAAACTGCGGCCGATGCCTTCACTTTCGATGAGCAGAGCGACGCCGAGGCCGAGCGCGATCGAGACGGGTGCCACGATGGCGGTATAGGTCGCTGTGTTCCAGAGCGATTTTACGAAGGCGCGGTCACGCAACAGATGCGCGTAGTTCTCGAAGGCGACGAAGCGCAGGCTTTTGTCGCCGAGCTGGAAATCCGTGAAGCCGAGCACGACGACGGCGACGATAGGCACGATGATGAAGAGCACGATCAGGATGATGGCGGGCAAGGCGAAGAGGAGAGCCGTACGGGCCTCGCCGCGCTCGCGTGCCGCGGCCGTCTGCATCGGCAGGGAGGTGGCAGCGATGCTAGCCATGCGCCTTCTCCCGCGTGGCGTCGACGGTCGTCGGGCTTGCGCGCAGGCGGCGGCCGTCTTCGGCGAAGACCATGGCCTGTTGGGCCATGAGCGTCAGCGCAACGGGCATGCCGGCCGAAAGGCCGGCAGCTTCGGCCGGCGAGAGCTTGACGACCATGGTTTCGCCGATGGCGTCGAGCTTGGCATAGAGGATGACTTCCGAGCCGAGGAATTCCATGCGCTCGATATGGGCGGCGAGCGCATCCTGACGGCCCTGGGAGAGCTGCACGAATTCCGGGCGAATGCCGAGGGTCACGTTCCTGCCGGCAAAGGTACTGTCTTTGAGCGCCAGCCGGATGCCGCCGAAGGCGACGGTGCCGTTTTCGGCGAGCGCCGGCAAAAGGTTGATGCGCGGCTGGCCGACAAAGCGGGCGACTTCGACATGGGCCGGATCGTCATAGATCGTCTGCGGCGATGCGAGCTGCAGCAGCTGGCCGCCGATCATGACGGCGACGCGATCGGCCATCGACAGCGCCTCGGCCTGATCGTGAGTGACATAGACCGTCGGCACGCCGGCGCGGCGGTGCAGATCGACGATCTCACCGCGTGCATGGACGCGCAGATTGGCATCGAGATTGGAGAGCGGCTCGTCCATGAGGAAGACCGCGGGACGGCGCACCATGGCGCGGGCGAGCGCCACGCGCTGACGCTGGCCGCCCGACATCTGGCCGGGCTTGCGGTCGAGCAGGTGATCGATCTTCAGCGAGACAGCCATTTCGCGGACATCGCGGATGATGCCGGCGCGCGCCGCGCGCTGGCCGGGGATCAGCGAGCCGATGAAGGGCAGGCGCTGGACGCGCGACAGGCGGCGCATGGCGAGCGGCACGGCGATGTTTTCCGAGGCTGTCAGATGCGGATAGAGCGCGTAGGACTGAAAAACCATGGCGATGTTGCGGTCCGCCGCCGCAACGCCGGAAACGTCGCTGCCGCCGAGGACGATTTCGCCGCTGTCGGCATGGTCGAGGCCGGCGAGGATGCGCAGCAGCGTGCTCTTGCCGCAGCCAGACGGGCCGACGAGAGCAATGAACTCGCCGGGCTGGACATCAAGATCGACGCCTTTGAGGATGGCGTTGCCGCCGAAGGATTTGGCGATGCCGTGAAGCGAAAGTGCGCTCATTCGGTCGGCTCCTTTGCCTTGGGGGCGGCTTGCGGATAGACTTCCATGACGACGTCATCGAGGAAGTAGGCGGTCATGCCGGGAACGGCGACGAGTTCGGTCGAGACCGTCTCGCCAAGTTCATGGATCGCCGCGCCGATCAGCCGTTCGCCCGGCATTTCGCGCTCCATTTCGCCGAGAATGAAGGCTGCCGGCGGTGCCCAGACCAGGTTGGTATTGTTGAAGCGGCCTTCCCAGGTCCAGTGCAGGTGGCCGCTGCCGAAGAGAGCCACGTCATGGGTTGCGATCAGATCATAGAGCTGGCGGCGCTGCGCCGGACGAACGCTCCAGTAGCCGGTATCGCCCTCATCCGGCGCATCGACGAAGAGCGGCTTGTGCGCAAAGAGGGCAATGCGGCGCTCGCCACGGCTTTCGAGCATCTCCTGCAGCCAGTCGAACTGCTTCTGCTCCTCGGCATCCTCGAAGCCCATCAGCAGGCTGTTGAGGCCGATCAGCCGCCAGTTGTCGATATCCTTCGCCCAGTAGTCCGGACCGACCAGGCGGCGCCAGCGGTCCAGCCGCTCCGGATTGACAGGCTGATAGGAGCCGGGCAGGTGGCCGACATCGTGGTTGCCGGGCACGATCAGCATCGGCACGGAGACCTGCCGCATCAGATCCATGGAAAAGAGGAGATCTTCGTCTTTGTCGGCACCATCGACGCTGAGATCGCCGGTGTGAACGACGAGATCGGCGCCGCTTGCCTCGATCCATTTCGCCAGCGGCTCCCAATTGCCGTTGAAATGCGGCTTGTTGGGGCTCAAATGCGTGTCGGTGATCTGGATGATCTTCAAGGCGCTTCTCCGAAGTCTTCAGAATGGTGCGCCTGCGGAAGGAATGGCCTTCAGAACGGCGCGTCTCTGCGCTCTCTTTAGAAGGCTCCCATGTCAGTTAGGTAACGGGTCTTTTCAGCTGTTTTTCAGTTTTGTCACATCACCGTCAAACGACGCTGCAGCTCGCCTCATGCGGAATGGATGGGCTGTACGCGGCGGTATAGGTGCTATAGATCGTTGCGAAAGGGACCAGACATGTCAGACGAACAGAGCCGCATCACCAAACTTGAGGAAACGGTCGCCTACCAGGCCAAGACGATCGAGGAGCTTTCCGATCAGATTGCCGAGCAATGGAAGGTGGTCGAGCAGACCAGGCAGAAGCTGGACCGGCTGACCGAGCGCTTCCTGACGCTGGAGGAGCAGTCGCTCGATGCACCGGCCATTACCAAGCCGCCGCATTACTGAATAAGGCCGCCGCAGCGTTCACGTTTCGGTGTTACACGCCGCCGTATGTAACATTGAGCCTCGCCTTCCCGTATCTCCGTCTGACCGAAGAGTTTAGAATGGCGGTCGAGAGGAGAGTGTCATGAAGACTTCATCGACAGATATGATCCGCATCGGCTCGGCGCGGGTTGCGCGCCTTGCCGGACTCACGGCGGCCGCAGTGCTGGCCGGCGCCATCGCACTGCAATTTGTCGGCCGCGCATCGGCCGAGGATGCGCGTGTCATCCCGCCGCCGAGCGTGGACGAGAAGGCCGGTTCCGCCAGCGCGGAGACAGCGGTGCTTGCCGGCGGCTGCTTTTGGGGCGTTCAGGGCGTCTTCCAGCACGTCAACGGCGTCATCAGCGCGACGGCAGGCTATACCGGCGGCAGCAAGGATGCCGCTCACTATGAACTGGTAAGCACAGGCGATACCGGCCATGCCGAATCCGTGCGCATCGTCTTCGATCCGCACAAGATCAGCTATGGCCATCTGCTGCAGATCTATTTCTCAGTCGCCCATGATCCGACGGAGCTGAACTATCAGGGGCCGGATACCGGCACGCAGTATCGTTCGGCGATTTTCCCGACCAGCCAGTCGCAGGCCGATATCGCCAAGGCCTATATCGAGCAGCTCAATCATGCCAAAGCCTTTGATGCCGCAATCGTCACCAAGATCGAGCCGGCGCGGCAATTCTATGCCGCCGAGGCCTATCATCAGGATTTCCTGACGACGCATCCGACCTATCCCTATATCGTCATCAACGACCTGCCCAAGATCAAGAACCTGCAGCATCTCTTTCCCGGCGATTATCGCGCCGACCCGGTTCTGGTGACGGCAAGCGCCAGTGTGAAATGATGGCCTGCCCTGACCGGCGAGCGATGACCGCCGGTCAGGGCCGCCTTGCAAGAAATGCTCGTTACTCCTGGCTCGTCTGGTGTATTGCTGCGCCGTCAGACATTCATCAAGAGTGCGTTTCGTCATGATCGTCCGCGACCGGCCGAATCTCTTCCAGCTTTTCTTCATCGTCCGCGGGTCGATCATTCGGCGTATCCTGCCGCAGATCATCGCCATCTTTTTGCTATCGGCGCTGATCGTCTGGGGTCATGAGGCTCGGCCGAACCTCATCGTTTCCTTCAACGGGTCAGCGCTTTCGCTGCTCGGCATCGCACTTTCGATCTTCCTCGGCTTCCGTAACAATGCCTGCTACGACCGCTGGTGGGAGGGGCGGCGCGACTGGGGACAGCTCGTCCACCTCGCGCGCAGCTTCGCTCGGCAGACCCTGGTGCTGGAGAGTGCGGGCGAGGCCGGTGTTGAAGCGCGCAAGAACCTGCTGCGCCTGACCATGGCCTTCGCGCAGGCGCTGGTCTGTCTTCTGCGTGAAGGCAGCGACGAGGGCAAGGTGCTGCGCCTGCTGACCGCAAGCGAGGCGGAATTCTATCATGCGGCCCAGAACCGGCCCGACCTTATCCTGCGCCTCATGTCAGCCGATCTCGCGCGGCTGAAAGCATCGGGTGGGATTTCGGATATCCAATATCAGATGCTGGATATCACGATTGGTCAGATGGGTGCGGTGCAGGCGGCTTGCGAGCGGCTGCGCAACACGCCGCTGCCTTTCGGCTATACGCTGCTTTTGCATCGCACGGCCTATCTCTTCTGTTTCCTGCTGCCCTTTGGCTATGTCGATACGCTCGGCTGGGGCTCGCCCTTCGTGACTGCCCTCATCGCCTATACCTTCTTCGGTCTCGATGCGCTGGGCGACGAGCTGGAAGACCCTTTCGGCCATCGCCCCAATGCGCTCGCCATCGGTGCGCTTGCCGATACCATAGAGATCAATCTGCGCGAAGCGCTCGGCGAAACCGACCTGCCGCCGCTGCCGCAGCCCAAGGATTTCCTGCTGATGTAAAAAATCAGCAAAAAATATTCGCCGGGCGATGGAATAGAATCCGGAGTGCTTCCGTATATAGGTGTATGGAACGCAAAGGACGCACATTCGATGTTTTGGGGCAGCTCGGTTCGCTGAGACGTTACGCCCGCTCGCTCGTGCGCAATGCGGACGAGGCCGAGGATCTGGTGCATGACGCGTTGGTCAAGGCCTATGAGCGCAAGGCATCGTTCAGGCGCGACGGCAATCTGCGCACCTGGCTGCTGTCGATCCTCCACAATGTGCATATTGACCGCCTGCGCCAGAAGAAGTCTTTGAACCGCCGTCACGAGGAGGCTGTGGCCGACCTTGAAACAGCGCTGCCGGCATCGCAGGACCATACGGTGCGTTTGAACCAGGTCCGCGAAGCTTTCTTCAGTCTGCCCGAGGAGCAGCGCGAGGCGCTGCATCTCGTGGCGATCGAGGATCTCTCCTATCAGGAGGCGGCATCAGCACTTGGCATTCCTGTCGGCACGCTGATGTCCCGCATTGCCCGGGCTCGCGCGACGCTGCGCAGTTTCGAGGAGACAGCCTCCAAGGTTTCTCATCTCAGGCTTATCGAGGGAGGCGGCAATGAAAATCGTTGATCCGATCATCGATACCGATCTCGATGCCTATGTCGACGGTGAGCTCACTCTCGCACGCCGTGTCGAGGTGGAATCCTATCTCTCGGAGCATCCGGAGATCGCGGCCAAGGTGATGGCTGATATGAGCATCCGCGGCGAGCTGCGCATGGCGCTGGCCGGCGAAGGCCATGTGGTTCGGGCAGAAACGCGTGAGGCCGCGCGGCGGCTGGAGCGCGGGCTGGTCTATGGCCGCATGCTGGGCTCCTTCCAGCGAGTTGCCGCCATTGCGGTGCTGGTGACCACCGGCTGGGTTGCGCATACGTCCTTCGGCGCCTTCACGGCGAGCGAGGTGAGTGCGTCCACGCGGCCGCCGGCCTTCGTCGACGACGCGGTGCGCGCCTACAAGACGACGACTGTGCGCGAGGAGCTCAAGCCGCAATCGGCGGCTGCGAATTACAATCCGGATGAAATCCGCGCATCGACGGCAATCATTTTGCCGCAGCTGCCGGGTGGCTGGCGCGTCACCGATGCGCAAATCTATCCGTCCGAATTCGGTCCGAGCGTCGAAATGATGGTCGATGCCGGCGAAGACGGGCATTTGTCATTGTTTGCCGTTCGTCCGGGCAATTTTGCCGTCCAGGATGTCAGTCACATCAAGCGCGACGATGTCCAGGCTGCCTATTGGCAGATCGGCGAAGTCGCCTATGCGCTGATCGGTAACGGCAAGGCGGGTCAGCTTGACGGCGATGCCGAAAAGCTTGCCCGCAGCCTCTACTAGTTTGGATTAAAGGAGAACGACCATGAACCCGACCAATCCGCGATACGGCTACGGAGCCGCCGCCGGCTCTCAGGCGCTCTTCGACGAGGGGCTGCGCCGGCACATGCTGCGCGTCTACAACTACATGGGTATCGGCCTTGTCGTGACGGGAATCGTCGCGCTGATCGTCGGCACGACGCCGGCGCTCTATGTGCCGATCTTCCAGAGCCCGCTGAAGTGGGTCGTCATGCTGGCGCCGCTCGCCTTCGTGTTCTTCTTCTCGTTCCGCATCCAGTCGATGTCGGCCAGCACGGCGCAGATGATGTTCTGGGCCTTCTGTGCGGTCATGGGCCTGTCGCTGGCCTCGGTCTTCCTGGTCTTCACCGGCACGAGCATCGCGCGCACCTTCTTCATCGCCGCGACCATGTTCGGCGCGACGAGCCTCTACGGCTATACGACCAAGCGTGACCTTTCCAACATCGGCTCGTTCCTGATGATGGGTCTGTTCGGCGTGATCATCGCCAGCATCGTCAATATCTTCCTGGGTTCGAGCGCGCTGCAGTTCGCCATCTCGGTCATCGGTATCGTCGTCTTCGTCGGTCTGACCGCCTGGGATACACAGAACATCAAGGAACAGTATGCCGAAAACTACGATCAGGAATCGCAGCAGAAGCTTGCCGTCTTCGGTGCCCTGTCGCTCTACCTGAACTTCGTCAACATCTTCCAGCTGCTGCTGAACTTCACCGGCGAGCGGGAGTAGTTTGAAATTGCCTGCTTGAGCATGGTCTGAGCTAAAGGGCACTCCACGCCTTTGGTGATCATGCTCCGGTAATGCGTCTCCCTGGGGGCTTGTTGAGACGCATGACGCGCCTGCAGTATCTGCGCCGATACTGCAGGCGCAACTTTTTTGAGGGCGAGCCAACTTGGCTAAGCCGCTCGAAAATCACCTTCGCCGCCAGGCGGCAAAGGGGGAAGGTGCCGGACCAAAAGAGCACTGGTTTAAAGAAGAGGCCCGACAGCGCAGATCTGCTGCTGTCGGGCCTTTACTTATTCGGTCTGAATATCCTCGACCCCCCTCAGGAGAGGGCTAGATTGTTACCATTCGGCGACGCTGCCGTCCTCGTGGCGCCAGACCGGATTGCGCCAGCGATGGCCTTCCTTGGCGCGTTCGATAACATAGGCTTCGTCGACTTCGATGCCGAGCCCGGGACCCTGCGGAATGCTCACGAAGCCGTCGGCATACTGGAACACCTCCTTGTTGGAGATGTAGTCGAGGATGTCGTTGCCCTTGTTGTAGTGGATGCCGAGGCTCTGCTCCTGGATGAAGGCATTGTAGCTGACGGCGTCGACCTGCAGGCAGGCGGCAAGCGCGATCGGGCCGAGCGGGCAATGCGGCGCCAGCGCCACGTCATAGGCCTCGGCCATGGCCGCGATCTTGCGGCACTCAGTGATGCCGCCGGCGTGAGAAAGATCGGGCTGCAGAATGTCGACATAGCCGTCCGACAGGACGGACTTGAAATCCCAGCGCGAATAGAGGCGTTCGCCGAGCGCAATCGGCGTCGAGCAATGATTAGCGATTTCCTTCAGCGCCTCGCGGTTTTCCGATAGAACAGGCTCTTCGATGAAGAGCAGCTTGTAGGGTTCGAGCTCCTTGGCGAGCACCTTGGCCATCGGCCGATGGACTCGGCCATGGAAATCGACGCCGATGCCGATATAGGGACCGATCGCCTCGCGGATGGTGGCGATGGTTTCGACGGCCTTTTCCACCTTGTCATAGGTGTCGACGATCTGCATTTCCTCGCAGCCATTGAGCTTGATCGCCTTGAAGCCGCGGGCAACCACATCCTTGGCGTTGTTGGCGACGTCGGAGGGACGGTCGCCGCCGATCCAGGAATAGACCTTGATCTTGTCGCGCACCTGGCCGCCGAGCAGCGAATGGATCGGCTGTCCGAGGGCCTTGCCCTTGATGTCCCAGAGCGCCTGGTCGATGCCGGCGAGCGCCGACATGTGGACGGCGCCGCCGCGATAGAAGCCGGCGCGGTACATGACGTTCCAGTGATCTTCGATGAGGAAGGGATCCTTGCCGATCAGATAGTCTTCCAGCTCGTGCACGGCTGCCTGCACGGTCAGCGCACGGCCTTCGACCACGGGCTCACCCCAGCCGACGATGCCCTCGTCGGTCTCGATCTTCAGGAACAGCCAGCGCGGGGGAACGATATAGGTCGTCAGCTTGGTGATTTTCATGGGAATGATTCCGTTTGGCTTTGGGTTGTGTCAGCGGCGTGAGACCGCAGATCTCGGGGTTTCGGGATTTGTTTTCCGGCCTTTGTCCAGTCGTTCGACGGCGAGATCGCGGGCGGCAAGATCGAGCATATGGTGAGCGCAGACGCGGGCTGCATCGCGGTCGCGCAGGCGCAGCGCTTCCACGAGTTCGCCATGAACGGCAATCGCCTCGTCACGGCTCTCTGCGGCGACGTTGGAGGCGTGAAGCGCATATTTGAGGCCGGCATGCATGGCACTGGAAAGACGCAGGAACACCTGGTTGTGGCTGGCGCTGAGCAGCAGCTTGTGGAACGTCACGTCGGCCTCGGTAAAGCCTTCCGGATCATTGCCGCTGTCGCGCATCTGCTGCCATGCGCTCTCCAGGTCGGCAATTTCGCGAGCCGTAGCGCGCTCGGCCGCGTATTCTGCGGCCGCGGGTTCTATGGTGCGGCGCGCTTCAAGGATGGAGCCGAGAATATCGAAATCGGCGATATAGGGCCCCATCCATTCCAGCACATCCTGGTCGAGGATGTTCCAGTCGTCCTTGTCGCAGACCATGGTGCCGATGCGCGGCTTGCCGCGCACGAGGCCCTTGGACTCCAGCACCTTGAGGGATTCGCGAATGACCGTGCGGCTGACGCCGTACATTTCGCAGAGATCGTTTTCGCGCGGCAGGGTCGAGCCGGAGGGATAGCGTTCGGCGCAGATGTCTTCCGCGATGGCCGCTGTCACGTTTCTGCGCACGCGCGGACGGCGGCCAGGCTGAGCCGATGAGTCGTGCTCCTGTCTTTCGAGCGATTCCACCCTATCTCCTCCGCACCGTTTCGCATGCTTTCCTGAATACCTTCTCTTTCGACGAGAGGGCTTCCATGCGGGCGATGCCTTACGCGCTTCGCGACTATGCGAATGCGACAATACGGGAATCATCATACATTGGCAATACGCTTGTATGATGATTTAAAAGGCCTCGGTAACGCTATCCGGGAACAATCCCTCGTCCCGTGCTTTTCGAAATCGGCCTCGCTGCTGTTACGGCGTCGTCTTCGACGGATAGAAGGACTATGGTGACGATGCAGGCGGCCAAGCCGCTTGCCGTCGATCATCAACGGGAGGCGGTTCTGCTCCCGAAATTCATTCAACGACAAGGAGGACGACATGCAGATCAATCGCACAGGTTCGGCTCAATGGTCCGGTGGCTTGAAGGACGGCAAGGGTCAGATCTCGACGCAAAGCGGCGCGCTCAATCACTATCCTTACGGTTTTGTCAGCCGCTTCGAAGGTGTTGCCGGCACCAATCCGGAAGAGCTGATCGGCGCGGCGCATGCCGGCTGCTTCACCATGGCCTTGTCGCTAATCCTCAATGAAGCCGGCTTCACTGCCGAAAGCATGGAGACGACGGCCAAGGTAACGCTTGAAAGCGTCGAAGGCGGGTTCGCCATCACCGCCATCCACCTGACGCTGACCTGCAAGGTGCCTGGCGCCGATGAAGCGACCTTCACCGAGCTTGCCAACAAGGCGAAAGCCGGTTGTCCGGTTTCCAAGGCGCTTGCCTCCGTTCCGATATCGCTGGAAGTTCACGCCGCTTAAGCCGTCTGTCGGCCGTTCGCGTCGCGCTGGCTGGCGCGGCGCGTTTCGTATATATTCCGCATTCGGGGCATTGGGCTGTCATTTCCATCGGAATGCAATGCTCACTTGGAGGGGCGAATGTCTGGAATTCTCTTGATTCACGTCGTCATCAGCTTGATCGCCATCATCAGCGGCATCGTGGTAGCCTACGGCTTTCTCACTGCCGACCGTCATAACCGCTCGACGCTCGTCTATATGCTGACGACGGCTCTCACCAGCTTGACGGGTTTTCTGTTCCCGTTTCACGGCGTCACGCCGGCGATCATCGTCGGCATCATCTGTCTGCTGATCTTCATTCCGACGGCGCTGGCGCGTTACACATTTCACCTTGCCGGCATATGGCGTGCCGTCTTCGTGGTCGGCGCGCTCGTGCTGTTGTTCTTCAACTGTCTGGTGCTCATCATTCAATCGTTCCAGAAGATACCTGCGCTCAATGCGCTGGCGCCCACCGGGAACGAACCGCCGATTCTCGCCGCCCAGGTGGCACTTTTGGTGGTGATTGTGTTCGTCGGCTTTTTCAGCCTTCGCCGTTTTCATCCGACGCTTATGAGCGCCTGAGTAGCCGACTTTCGCTGCTGCGACAAAATACCGGACACTTTCGCTGCGTTCCGCCAGGAGCGTTGTCGATGATTTAACTCTTGTTTCAAGTAGTTCGGCGCATCCTCGGTTTATTCAATAGCATCTAAAAGCCGCCCAAGTTGTGGCCGGCTTCATTGACATCGGCGCTCTGATGGTTTACGAGTGACGAAAATTAAAAATCGTCACTCGTAAACCATCAGGCCTGCTCATGCTCGATCTTTCCGACGTTAGCGCCGATCCTGCCCGCCAGGAAAACATCACGCGCATCCTCGACGCCGCCGAAAAGCTGTTTCGCCACTATGGCTACAGCAAGACGAACGTCGCCGATATCGCCCGAGATCTCGGCATGTCGACGGCAAATATCTACCGGTTTTTCGGTTCCAAGACGGAAATCCATCAGGCTATCTGTGGGCGCATGCTCGGCCAGAGCTACCAGATGGCCCTCGCCATCCGCAATCAGCCCATCAGTGCCACCGATAGGCTGCGGGCTTATCTCATGGCCCAATATAGGATGACCCTGGAGGCCATGCTCGACGAGCAGAAGGTTCACGAGATGGTCATTGTCGCCATAGAGCGGGACTGGCATGTCATCGAAAAACATATCGAACGTAGCCAGGATCTGGTCGCCGAGATCATCGCCGAGGGGATTGCCGCTGGCGAGTTCGCCGAACAGGATCCGGGTATTGCAGCCAAGTGCTTCGGTGCGGCGACCGTCGATCTCTGTCATCCGCAAATGGTGGCGCAGTGCCTTGGCAAGACATACCAGGCCAAGCCCGAGGATATCATCGAATTCGTCATCAGGGCTTTGAAGAAATAGCAATGCACGCACCGGATGGCCGGCGTGTTCCCACTTTTTGTTCGATTTCAGGAGAGCGACATGGTTTCGCTAACGACCAACACCTTACGGACCATTGCTGGTGCGGCTCTCTTTGCCGCTTTCGGGCTTGGCCTCTCGGGCTGCAATGAGAAGAAGGAAGAGACGGCGGAGGTGGTCCGGCCGGTCAAGGTCGTCGAAATCGCCGAGGCAGACACGACGCGCAAGCTTGATTACTCCGGCGCCGTCCGTGCGCGGACGGAGATGAATCTTGGT
Source organism: Rhizobium centroccidentale (assembly GCF_030182565.1). NCBI lineage: Bacteria > Pseudomonadati > Pseudomonadota > Alphaproteobacteria > Hyphomicrobiales > Rhizobiaceae > Rhizobium > Rhizobium centroccidentale. The sequence continues at coordinate 32,107 of NZ_JAQJCG010000020.1, forward strand.
TTTCGCGTCAATGGCAAGATCGTCGAGCGCAAGGTAGATATCGGCCAGAGAGTAAAGCCCGGCGATGTGATCGCCCGTATGGACGCGACCGATTATATTCTTGCCGTGCGCCGTTCGCAGGCCGATCTGGATGCGGCCGAAAAGCAGGTGCAGACGACCGAGCTTGCCCGCACGCGTGCTCAGACGCTCTTCGACAAAAACGTCACCTCCAAGTCGCAGCTCGAGCAGGCGGAGCTTTCCTATGAGCAGGCCGTCTCGACCCGGGATTCTGCTGTCTCGGCTCTGACCGAAGCCAAGAACCAAGTCGCCTATGCCGACCTGACCTCCGACATGAACGGTATCGTGACCGCAATCAATGCCGATGTCGGCCAGGTGGTCAGTTCCGGCACACCTGTCATCACCGTTGCCGTCGATGGCGAGAAGGAAGTGCAGGTCGCTGTCCCGGAAATGGACATCGCCCAGTTCAAAGTCGGCAAGGACGTCAAGGCGCGCTTCTGGTCCGACGCGGCCCTCGTGCTCAATGGAAAGGTGCGGGAAGTCTCCGGAAGCGCCGATCAGTCGCGCACCTTCGCGGTGCGTGTAAGCGTGCCGAACGATCCGCGCGTTCTCCTTGGCATGACTGCAACGATCGAGGCGCTTGCCGACAATACGCAGCCTTTTGTTTCCATTCCGCTGAGCGCGCTCGCGCAGAGGGATGGGCAGCAGATCGTCTGGCTGGTCGATCGCAGTGCCGGCACCGTCCATTCCCGCGCCATCAAGGTCGCGGACTTTTCCGATGACGGCGTGCGCGTGGCCGATGGCCTCAAGACCGGCGATGTCGTCGTTGCAGCCGGCACTCAGTTCATGAGCGAAAACATGAAGGTCAAGCTTTCTGGTGCCACAACCCAGCAAGCCTCCGCTGAAACCAAAGCCGCCTCGGCGGATATCGTACGCTGATCCGGATCGAAGGGACGACACCATGTCCATCAACAGCACCTCCGGCGAGAGGAAGCGCTTCAACCTGTCGCGCTGGGCGATCGCTCATCCCAGCATCGCTCGTTTTCTGTTCGGGCTAATCATCATCGCCGGCGCGCTCGGCCTGACCCATATGGGTCAGAAGGAAGATCCGGATTTCACCTTCCGCGTCATGGTCGTGCAGACCGTCTGGCCCGGCGCCTCGCTGCAGGACATGGAAGACCAGGTGGTCAACAAGATCGAGCGCAAGCTGCAGGAAACGCCGCATCTCGATTGGGTCAAATCCTATACCCGCGCCGGCTTTGCAATCACCACCATCCAGATCAAGGGCGATACCAATACCGCCGAGGTGAAGGACGCCTTCTACCAGATCCGCAAGAAAGTGGGCGATATCGGCAACGAACTGCCGTCCGGCCTGCTCGGCCCCTATTTCAACGATGAATTCGGCGATACCTTCATCACGCTGCATTCGATCAGCGGCGACGGCTATACCTATCCGGAGCTGAAGAAATTCGCCATCCAGGCCCGCGACATGCTGCTTTCGACGCCCGGTGTCGAGAAGGCGACCATCATCGGTGACCAGGCGGAGCAGATCTATATCGATGTCTCCTCCAAGGTTCTGGCCGAGCGTGGGCTAACGCTCACCGACTTGAAGAACGCCATTATCGGCCAGAACAACGTCGATCCGGCCGGTAATGTCGATACCAGCACCCGCTCTGTGCGCATCTCGGTCGAGGGTGACGTCAACAAGATCGAGGATATCAAGAACCTGCGGCTCAACGCCGGCGGCCAGGTAACCCGTCTCGGCGATATCGCTACCGTCACCGCCGGGCTGCAAGACCCTTATACCGCCAAGTTCCTCTTCAACGGCCATCCGAGCGTGCAGCTCGGCGTCGTCATGGCTCCGGGCTTCAAGGTGACCGATGTCGGCAAATCGGTTGAGGAAACCTACAAGCGATTCGAGGCCTCGCTGCCGATCGGCGTTCAGGTCGATCAGATCGCCAACCAGCCTGATGTCGTCACCGACGCAATCAGCGAATTCATGCATGCGCTGGGCGAAGCTCTCGTCATCGTGCTGATCGTCTCGTTCCTGTCGATCGGCTGGCGTTCCGGCCTCGTGATCGCCATCGCCATTCCGCTGGTGCTGGCCGCGACCTTCGCCATCATGTATGAGTTCGGCATCGACCTGCAGCGGATTTCGCTCGGCGCCCTCATCATCGCGCTCGGCCTGCTTGTTGATGACGCTATGATTGTGGTCGAGCTCATGGAGCGTAAGCTGGAAGAGGGGCTCGTAAAGCTCGATGCTGCCAGCTTCGCCTATTCCTCCACCGCCTTCCCGATGCTGACTGGCACGCTGATCACCACCGCCGGCTTCATCCCGGTGGGCTTTGCGGCATCGACAGCAGGCGAATATGTCCGCACGCTGTTTTACGTCGTCGGCATCGCGCTTGTGGTCTCTTGGTTCGTGGCCGTCTATTTCACGCCATGGCTCGGCTACATGATCCTCAAACAGCGGCATCATGCCGGTGAGCATCATGATGTGTTCGACACGCGATTCTATCGCCGTCTGCACTCTTCCGTCGCCTGGGCCGTACGCCACCGCGTCATCGTTCTGCTGCTGACGCTTGCCGCCTTCGTCGGCAGCCTCTGGTCCTTCCAGTTCATTCCGCAGAACTTCTTCCCGCAGTCGTCGCGCCCGGAAATCCTTGTGGACTTGTGGCTGCCTGAAGGCACCAGCATCAAGGAAGTCGAGCGGCAGGCACAGGCCCTCGAGGCACGCATGGCCGATGACCCCGACAAGCGTTTCATCGCCACCTATGTCGGCCAGGGCGCGCCGCGCTTCTTCCTGCCGCTCGATCAGCAGCTGACGAACCCGAACTATGCTCAGATGCTGGTTATGGCCAAGGACGAGCCGGCCCGCGAGCGGCTGATCACCAAGATGCGCGGCATCCTGGCGGCAGATTTCCCGTCCGTCCGCGGCAAGGTCGACCGCCTGTTCCTCGGTCCGCCCACCGGCTGGCCCGTGCAGCTGCGCGTCATGGGGCCTGACCGGCAGGAGGTTCGCCGTATTGCCGACGAGGTGAAGCAGCGCTTTACCCAAAACCCGCTGCTCGGCGCCATCCATGACGACTGGCTCGAGCCGGTGCCGGCCATGAAGCTGGTGATCGATCAGGACCGTGCCCGCGCTCTCGGCGTCACCTCTCAGCGCATCCGCCAGATGCTGCAGGCCTCGATGTCCGGCGTCACCCTCGACAATTATCGTGAAGGCGAGGAAACCGTCGGGATCGTTGCTCGCGAGCCGGAGGAAAGCCGTCATCTGCTGACCTCGGTAAACTCGGTCTATATTCCGACAGACTCCGGTGGGTTTGTGCCGCTATCGCAGGTTGCCAAGATCGTGCCTGTCATGGAACAGAGCATCGAATGGCGCCGTGACCGTCTGCCGACCATCAGCGTACGGGCAACCTTGCCCGACAATGTGCAGTCGAACGATGTGACGGCCAAGCTCTACAACGACATGGCTGATCTGAGGAGCAGCCTGCCGGCTGGCTACAAGATCGAGATCCAGGGCGGCGCCGAGGACAGTGCCGAAAGCCAAGCCTCGATCGCCGCCAAGGCGCCGATCATGCTCGTCATCATCGTCGTGCTGCTGATGGCGCAGCTGCAGCACTTCGGCAAGGCGATGCTGGTGCTGGCGACCGGCCCGCTCGGCATCATCGGTGCGGCGGGCGCCCTCCTGATCAGCGGTGCACCCTTTGGCTTCGTCGCGATCCTCGGCGTTATCGCTCTGCTCGGCATCATCATCCGCAACTCGATCATCCTCGTCGACCAGATCGACCAGGATATCGCGGCGGGCATGGACCGGAAGGAAGCGATCATCGGTTCTGCCGTGCGTCGTTTCCGGCCGATCATGCTAACCGCGCTGACGGCCGTGCTGGCGCTGATCCCGATCTCGCGCGGTGTCTTCTGGGGGCCGCTCGCCTACGCCATGATGGGCGGCATTCTGGTTGCGACCGTGCTGACGATCTTCGTGCTGCCAGCCGGCTACGCCCTGTTCTTCGGCCGCGATCCGAAGAACAAGTCGGCCGAGCCGCCGGCCAAGGAGCAGGCCGACGAAGAGGAGCAGAATACGATCCAGCTGCCGCCGGCCGTGGCGGCGGAGTAAAAGGTCTGAAAGAAACAAATATCCCGGCTTCGAGCCGGGATATTTGTTTGAACCGCTCAGATCGGCAGCAGGATCGTCTGTTTACCTTCGGCGATCTTGAGGATCGACAGCGTTCCGCCCATGGAAACGGCCGTATCGATACCGATGCGACTGAGACCAAAAACGGGATGCGAAGCCGGCGTGTGGCCGTGGACCACCAGCAGCGGCAATTGCGGTCCGCCCGACAGGAACGGCTCGCGAATCCACATCAGATCTTCATCCGTCTGCTCACTGAGAGGGAGGCCGGGTATGATGCCGGCATGAACGAAGAGTATCGAGCCGAAAGTAACAGCTGCAGCCAGCGAACGCAGCAGGTCGACATGCGCTGCCGGCATCGCCTTAAGCGTCATGTTGCGCAACTCCTCGACGCTATAGCCCAGGTCGAAAAGCATGTGTCTGGCATCGATGCCGTAGGATGCGAGCGTCGGCAAGGCACCGAACTCCAGCCAATGGATGTTGGTATCGGGATCGTCCAGAAAACGCAGGAAGACGTCGTCATGATTGCCGCAAAGCGCATAGCGATCGAAGCCTTCGGGCGGCAGTGCGCTGAGATGCGCCAGGACATCGCTGGAACGTGGGCCGCGATCGACATAATCGCCGAGATACATCAGCAGTTTTCGGCCGGGAAGGCTGCGGGCATCCGCTGTGATGCGCCCTTCGGCCTCTACCATCTCATCATAGCAGCCATGGATGTCGCTTAAGGCGTAGATCGCGGTGTAATCACGTCCAGTGAGGTCGATGCGGTCTCGTCGATGCTGCATGAAATCGACCCGTTTCCTGCCGGGTCGTGCCTGAACGCCCGCGGCAGTCCAATTGCTTGACATGGTATCGAGAAACCCGCCTTCGGCGGGCCTATATGGACGGTATTCCAAGCGTCGATCCGCCGCAAGTCTTACGAGCGCAGGCATTGGTCTGAACCGTTGAATTTTCAGAAAGATTCAGCATTATCTTTGGGAGGTAGCGCCTTATGCAACCTGCCGAATGATTATGATGCTTAACCGCGATAGGCGGCTTCGAGCCCGGCAATGTCGAGCTTGACCATGCCCATCCAGGCTCGCATGACGCGGGCAGCCTTTACCGGATCCGGATCGGCGATATACTTGCGGAGCACCGTCGGCACGACCTGCCAGTAGACACCGTAGCGATCCGTCACCCAACCGCAATGCACCGGCGTGCCGCCATCGACGAGACCGTCCCAAAGGCGGTCGACCTCAGCCTGGTCGGCGCAATCCACCTCCAGCGAGATCGCATGATTATATTCGATGCGGTCGCCGCCGTTCAGTGCCATGAAGCGCTGGCCGGCGAGCGTGAAAGTAACGACCAGAACTTCATCGGGCTTGCCGGAGGGCATGTCGACAATGTTCTTCTGCACGTGATCGATCCGGGAATCGGGGAAGAGCGACACATAGAAATTCGCAGCTTCCTCGGCTTCCCGCGCAAACCACAGGCATGGGGCAATCTTGGACATTGGGTGCTCCTCTCTCGTTGAATACCCTAAGGACGAAAGGGGAGCGGCAAGGCCGACAGGGTTACGAAAATTCTTCGACAATCATGAGCAGGCTGAAACAAAAATGTTAACCGCTCGCCAGCCTTTCGGCGAATTCGATCGCCTCGATCAGGCTGCGTTCATTGGCGATGCCCTTGCCGGCGATATCAAAGGCGGTGCCGTGATCGACCGAGGTGCGCACGATCGGCAGGCCCAGCGTAATGTTGACGCCGGAAAGATCCATCCATTTGCCGGTCGCGGGATCGATTTCGAAGCCGAGCAATTTCACAGGGATATGGCCCTGATCGTGATACATGGCGATGGCGGCGTCATACTGGCCGGCGCGCAGCTTGACGAAGACGGTGTCGCCGGGGACGGGGCCGACGATATCAAGCCCATCGGACACCGCCTTGGCGATGGTTGGCGCGGAGATATCGATATCCTGCCGGCCGAAGAGACCGCCTTCGCCGGCATGCGGATTGAGCGCCGCCACCGCGATCTTCGGGCTGGTTATTCCGAGGTTTTTGAGAGCCTTGTGCGTGAGGTCGATGACGAGCCGCAGCCGCTCGGGCGTCAGCCGCTTCGGCACATCCTCCAGCGCGACATGGGTGGTGACGTGGCTGACGCGCATATTGCCATGGGCGAGCATCATGACAGAGCCGCGCGCGCCGGTCAGTTCCGCCAACAGCTCGGTATGGCCGGCATAGTGGAAGCCGGCCTTGTTCAGCGCTTCCTTGTTGAGCGGCGCCGTGACGATGCCGCCGACCTTGCCTGACATGGCGAGTTGAACGCCCTTTTCGATCGCCTTGAACGCCATGCGTCCACCGTCTGCAGAAAGCCGGCCCGGCAGGATCGGTTCGCCCTCGGCATCGGCCTGGATGAAGCAGAGGTTCGGCCAGTCGCCCTCCATCTCAGCTTCCGGGATTGCGATGTCGAGGCCAAGCTGCTGCTCGGCAAGCCGCAGGGCCGGGCCGCTGCCGATGATGGTTAGCTTCAGCTTACCATCATCGAGTCGGCCTTTGAGACGAGCAGCGGCCTTGACGATGATTTCTGGGCCGATGCCAGCGGGATCGCCCATGGTGATCGCCAGATGCTGCGTCATGGTTCTTCTCCTCCGGCAATAAGCCCGTTTTCACTCAAGAGGTCGCGCCACAGGGTCGGGCCGCCGAATGCGCCTGATTTTGAGATGACTGTCGTGCCTTCCCAGGGGCCGCCGACGATCGTCGAGCGGGGCAGGCCGGGTGCTGCCTGGCCGGTGATGCTAAGAGCTGTCACATCGAGCGCCGAACAGAGATTGCGCAGGGTCTCGCCACCGGCCACGATCAACGTCCCAGGGGCTGGCAATGCCCTAGCCATGCCCCTGAAAGTCGCCGCGATGCGCTTTGCAGCGTCGTCGCGCTCAAGTCCCGTCGGCAGGTCGAGGCTCACCATGACTACGCCGCTTTGCTGGATTTGATGATGGATGGCGTCGGCATTGGCCTCTTCCGCAAGCTTCAGCCAATTGGGGCCGCAGGCCTGGAGCTGCGCCAGCGTGATCGGCTGGTCGGAGCCGAACAGGCCGAGCACCGGTCTTTGCAGCTTGCGCGAGATGGGGACCGATAGTGTCGGGTGGCGTTCGCCTTTATCCTTTTTGGTGCGGGGCAGATGATGAGTCGCCAGCTCGATATTACGCGCCAGAGCGCGGGCAAGACCGCCGGTGCCGCTCCAGAGGACCGGCTCCTTCAGCTCAGATGAGACCCATGCGATGATGGCATCGAGATCGTCATCCGTATGCACATCGAAAACATGGATGCCATCCGGAATGGGCTTGCCTTCGAGCCCATCGAGTGGCGTGTTGAAGGCCGGCAAACCCTCGGCGCGCAAATGCGCTGCGATATCGCCGCTGACATCGCGCCAGGCGTCCTTGCCGGCATAAAGCACCTGCCGTCCGCCGCGTGTGTGCCGCCCGTGATGCGGAAAGGCCGGCGCGAGGATGCAATGGCGCCAGTGGCCGAGCCGGAAGCAGGCAGCAAGCTCCACCGCCCAGGGGCCGCGAAACAGGCTGTCCACCTTCTTGAAGGCGAGATCGGCGCCCTCCAGCAGCGGCGCGATGCTGCCGACGATCACCTCTGCTTCGGTCGCCGTCTTCTCGCGAGTGCCGCTGTCGATCGCGAGACAATCCGGCAGGGTTGCGGAAAGCGCATCGCTGCGCTCCACCGCGATTGGCCCGTAGACACCTACGAATTCGACGGCGGTATCGAGCGCGCCGGTCAAGTCGTCGGCGATGAGGCGGAGGGTGGGCATGAACTCAACGAGCCTTGCGGGTATGGAATATGGAAGCAAGGCCTTACGGCTGCTTGAACGAAGCGCAATTTTCAGCCTTCCATGGGCCTTGTCAACGCTTGCTTTGTCATCGTTTCATTGATCGGGACGGCGACATTCGTCGTGTTCTCGCAGGCGCGGTGCTCACGCCTGCGAGATGTCAGTCCTTCCGCAAGTCAGGAAAGTCGGCGCTCAGCGTCACATCTTTCCAGGCATCGAAATTCGCTTTCAGCGCTTCGAGACGCTTGTAGGCGATATCAAGTGCTGCGGCACCCAGCAGCAATCGAAGCGGCGGCACCTCGGCTTCGACCGCCTTTATGATGGCGGCCGCTGCACGTGAGGGATCGCCGGGCTGGTTGCCGGAGGAGGCCTTCGTGGATTGGCGACGCTTTCCGGCGGTGTCGTCGTAGTCCTCTATCCGGATCGGGGACTCGACCATCGAGGGTCCGGCCCAATTGGTACGAAATGCTCCGGGCTCGACGATCGTCACCTTCAAGCCGAGTGGTGCAACCTCGTAGGACAGGGATTCCGAGATCGCTTCCACGGCAAACTTCGTCGCGTGGTAATAGCCTGTCGCGGCGAATGCGACGAGGCCGCCCAGCGACGAGATATTGACGATATGGCCCTTTCCGCAGGCGCGCATGCCGGGCAATATTTCCTTGGTGACATTGATGAGGCCGAACAGATTCGTTTCAAACTGTTTGCGTATGCCTTCATCGTCGCCTTCCTCGATGGCTGCGAGATAGCCATAGCCGGCATTGTTGACGAGCACGTCGATCCGGCCGAAAGCGGCGATGGAATCGGCCACGGCTGTGCGGATCGTGGAGACGTCGGTAACATCGAGGCGGAGTGCCAGAGCGCGTCCTTCGTGCTCGGCGACTAGGGCCTCCAGCTGCTCGGGCCGCCTTGCCGTCACGACCGCCCGCCAACCGCGCTCGAGTACGGATTTCGCAAGCTCAAATCCGAGGCCCGTGGACGATCCGGTGATAAACCATACGGGTGTGTCGCTCATGTTCTGCTCTCTTGTTTGCATGTTTTGGCAGCCTTCTGTCGAAGGATCGCCTTGAGCAAATCTAGGAGCGACTGATATCCAAGCGTTAGGGCAGAAGGACCAGAGTTTCATACGATCCTTCCAATTTTGCCTGTTGGCGATATCATGGACGGAAAACGCCGCCATCATCGAAAGCCGGATTTATGGAACCGTCGACGCAGCTGCGAGAGCTGATCAGCCGTCACTCTGCCGTTCAGAAGCAGACGACCGAGGTGCAGGGGCTGACGCTTTATAGGGTCGATCAGCCGACGCTGCCGACGGACGCCGTCTACAGCCCGAGACTGTGCATGGTGTTGCAGGGGAAGAAGACGATCCGGCTCGCAGAGCGCGTTTTCAGCGTCGATTCCTCGCAATATTTCATCGCGACGGTCAATCTGCCGGTGTCTGCGCGGATCGAGCAGGCCGATCCTGCCAGTCCGCACCTGGCGCTCTCCTTCGAACTGGAGAGGGAGGAAATCGCAAAGCTTCTTGCGGAAGCTCCGGTTGCCCACGCGGCGGATCCTCGCGATCACACCGGAATTGCGGTGTCGCAGCAGACGCCGGAGATTGTGAGCGCCGCATTGCGCCTTGTCTCCTGCCTGGATGCGCCTGACGATATCGAGATGATGGCAAAGCTTGCCAAGCTTGAACTTTACTACCGACTGCTGCGCGGCGAGCTCGGGCCGATGCTGCGGCAGCTTGCCACGTATGGAACGAATCTGGCGCAGATTGGCCGCGTCACCGACTGGATCAAGGGCCATTTCGCGGAAGCCATGAGCATCGGCAAGCTGGCTGATATGGCGGGAATGAGCCCCACATCGCTGCATCGGCATTTCAAGGCCGTGACATTGATGACGCCATTGCAATATCGAGCACTCATCCGGCTGCAGGAAGCGCGTCGCCGGCTGCTTCTTCGCGAGGGCAATGCACGAGAGATCGGATTCGAGGTCGGCTATGACAGCCAGACGCAGTTCACGCGGGAATACCGCAAATTGTTCGGTCGACCGCCGGCGACGGACGCGGCTTTTCTCAGCTGTAGATGAGCTTGACTTGCCAAATGATTTGCTCTGGAGAGTGAAGCGCACCGGATTTGCCGATATCTGGCCATGTTCCTGCCGTAGCGGCAGGGGCCATCATATTCGTCGCTTCAAGGAGGGCAGGGTGAGCTACGATTTCCATGTGGGCCAGAAGGTCGTCTGCATCGATGACAAATTCAAGCATGTCAGCATCGATCAGCTGATCCGCAAGGGGACGATCTACACCATCCGTTGGGTTGGCGAATATACGCATTATGTCGACGGCACCTTCATCGGCGTGAAGCTGGAGGAGATCCATCGCGGCAATGATGACGGGCCGGAAGGCTATGGCGCCGCCGATATGCCCTATCGCGCCAGCCGATTCCGCCCGCTGGTGAAGGACAAGATCGCCTCGCTCAGAAAGCTGCTCGCGCCGACGCCGGATGCGCCTGTCGAGCCGAAGGTGAAGACCAAGAAGAAGGAAAAGGTCTGACGGCGGCGGCATCGAAGCCAACCGCCCCTTTGGATTACCCCTGTCGCGCCCGCGCCAGCCCGTGCTCGATCAGCCGGCTGATAAGCTCCGGATAGGAAATGCCCGAGGCATCCATGGCCTTGGGATACATGCTGATATTAGTGAAGCCGGGCATGGTGTTGATCTCGTTGATGACGGCGCTGCCATCCGGCCGCAGAAAGAAATCGACGCGCGCCAGCCCTTCGCATCCGAGCGCGCGAAAACCGTCCGCGGCCATGCGCTTCAGCGCCTTTGCGGCCTCGGCCGGAATATCCGCCGGCACGGTGACGACTGCGCCGTTCTGGTCGAGATATTTCGCCTCGTAGGAATAGAAGCCGTGGGTCGCCGATGTCGCGATCTCGCCCGGTAGGGAGACGAAGAGCGTACCATCCGGTTGCTCTAGCACGGCGTATTCGATCTCGCGGGCACGCACGAATTCTTCTACTAGCACCTTGCGGTCATGCCGGAAGGCCTCGGCAAGCGCTGTCTCGAAGGCTGCAGCATCCTGCGCCTTGCTGACCCCGACCGACGAGCCCTGGCGCGTGGGTTTGACGAAGATGGGCGAGCCGAGGGTGGCGGCGATCTCATCGAAATCGGGCTTGTCGCCACGCGTCAGCGTTAGGGAGCGCGCCACGGGCAGGCCGGCCTCGCGCAGCAGACGCTTTGCCATGTCCTTGTCGATCGCATTGGCTGAACCCAGAATGCCGCAGCCGACGAGGGGCAGGCCGACGATCTGGGCGAGACCCTGAATGGAGCCATCCTCGCCGTTCAGCCCATGCAGCACCGGAAACAGCACATCGACCGCAGGCAGTTCGCGCGCACTAGTTCCTTCCAGCGCCAGCAGCCGTCCCTTGCCGCCCGGAACCAGGCAGACTTGCCGGCCCTCATAGGCAATCGGCTCCGGCAGCGCGCCGCCCTTTTCCTCGACCAGCAGCCAGCGCCCGCCGCGATCGATCAGGATCGGCACGATCTCATATCTGCTGCCATCGATCGCCTTGACGACATTGCGGGCCGACATGACGGAAACCTCATGCTCGCTGGACTGACCGCCAAACAGAACGGCAACGCGTAGTTTCGACATTGAGGCTTTTCTCCCGGGCCAAGACGGATGTGATGGGAGAAGGGTTTAAACGGGAGATTGCAGCGGAATTGGGGAGGGGGTGAAGCGTGCTGTCACAAGAACAGATTTGTATGTGTCGAAGGCGGCTTCATGTCAGGGCGCGCAGCTCCCCATCTGCATTGTCCAATTTGGGGAAAGGCAGAGCTTGATCGAAGATCGGCCACAATTCGTTGAGGAGGATTTTCGTTGCTCCATCGAAGTGGTTTAGACCAAGCGGCACCGGGACGTGCAGAATGAAATCGATACCTTCAAGGTCGCCACAGAAGGTCGCCTCGATCGGATTGAGATTATCGTACATCAGCACGATGCCGACGTTTCGCGGTTGGTAGTTCCCCGCCAACTCGACGAGATCGATCTGCATGTGTGCGTAGGTGTCGATATAGTCCTTTGCGAGCACTATGGGATCCTGTCCAAGTCGCGCACCCTGCCAGCGGCTTTCCAGTGTCGTCCGTTCGATGCGGGCGAACAGGTCCGGCCGAAAGCCGGTTTGGGGATTGATCGCGAAAGAGAGGATCGTGGCGTTGCTGCTGCTTTGCTCAAGCCGTTGATCCAGCAGCAACCCCATTCTGATCGCCGCGTATCCGCCGGCGCTGGAGCCGATCAGTTTGATCGCCGTGATATCATGCTCGACGATGTAACGCGTGAGGATGTCGAGGATGCGGTCCTGATGCTCAAGATACCAGGAGCCCTTCTCTTCCACGAACCAGATGGCATGCGCATCGTAGCGGATGACTTTTCGATAATTCTGGAACCGTGTTCCGAACGGCCTGCCGGGCTGTTTGCCGGGGCGATTCTCCGCACCATAGGAATTGAAGTAGACGATCAGATTATTGGAGCGATTTTGCCGGACAACCGAAAGCAGTTCTCCTTTTTGCGGTGCCGTCGTCTCAAAAATCGCTCGAAGTCCTCCGTTAATCATGATCGACTTCTATCCTCGGCCACAACGAATCTGATTGGTGTATTATGGCGCAAACGCCAAGTTCAGGTAACGAGCAATTTTACGCTTGAGCGCAAGGGATTAAGGGGTTTTCGAAGGAAAACTGGTGCTGCTGGAGATTTGAACTCTTGGCTTCTCCCTTGCCAAGGCAGTGTTACCCTTCCAGCGCCATCAGCCAGTGCCCGGTGCGATCGATCAGGATCGGCACGATCTCATATCTTGCGCCATCGATCGCCTTGACGACATTGCGGTCTGACATGACGGAAACCTCATGCTCGGTGGACTGATCGCCAAACAGAACGGCGACGCGTAGTTTCGACATTGAGGCTTTTCTCCCGAGCCAGGATGGATGTGATGGGAGAAGGGTTTAAACGGGGGATTGCAGCGGAATTGGGGTGGAGTGGGGATGGCGTCGAAGACGCTAACATCGGTTATGTGATAACGAGCAGCATCCTTATCCATAGACCCATAAGCCAATTGAGTCCCAGCGGGTGACGCAGAAATTAAGAGAGCTCGAATAGGGTTTGGTAGGCGCCGAAGTCCGCAAACGCTTGTAAGCACCGTTGAGTTAAGCCAAGGTGGGCCAGAGGATCACGGGTTTCAACATGCTGACACGAATAGAAATTGATGGCTTCAAGACCTTTGAAAATTTTGAGTTAAATCTTCGACCATTCACGGCAGTTGTCGGCCCCAATGCAAGTGGGAAATCGAATCTCTTCGATGCAATTAGGTTTATCTCTCTGCTTTCCCAGCAAGACATCCGAACTTCGATGATGGAACTAAGGGGAGAGCCTCAAGAGCTCTTCCGGGTAACGCCTACGAAGACATTTGACAGAATGCGCTTTGCAGTAGAAGTGCTACTCAACCGCGATGGTAAGGATCCGTTTGGAACAGCTTATTCATTGAAATCCCAGCGCATTCGATATGAACTAGAGCTTCATCTAAAGAAAGATGATCGAGGTTTCCCGGTGGGAATTTTTGTGCAGCATGAGACGTGCACAGCCATTAAGAAAAAAGATGACTCGTCTGATTTTATTAAGGTGCTGAAGTGGGTGAAGTATAGCGGCGGTTTGGCCCCGTTTATTCGGATGAAAGAGGAAGGCGGGGAAGCCAGTCGAAACGGTATCGAAATTCGTCAAGACGGAGAAATGAAACGCGGAAAACCTGTTACGCTTCCAGCAAACGAGGCTTCTCGTACCGCTCTTTCGACAGTCTCAACCGCTGAATTCCCCCATTTGTACGCCCTAAGAGAGCTTTTAAGTTCGACGAATTTTTTAGAGATCAACCCAACAGCTGCGCGCAAACCAAGTGATCGGTACGAGAGCAGAACTCTCAAGCCTGATGCGTCCAATCTTTCCGCTGTTCTCGCAAGACTTCAACAGGAAACGAGAAGCGATAGCGAACCTGACGGGGCCTTGGCTGACATCGCCAGCGACTTAAGTTCTCTTATAACAAGTGTCCGTGGAATCCGTGTGAATAATGATACTGAGGCGAAGGACTACTCTTTTAGCCTTCGATTGGCTGACGATCTGAATTTTAGTTCGCGAGTTATTTCAGACGGAACACTCCGACTTCTCGCTCTGCTAACCATTCTTAATGATCCTAAGCGGCGAGGCGTTCTTTGTTTTGAGGAGCCTGAAAACGGTGTCCATGAGGGCCGAATTGCGCAGTTAGTGAAGTTATTACGCACTTCCACTGATCTCGGGTCTTTTGAACCTAAACGGCCTCTTTTTCAGATTGTTATTAATACTCATTCACCAACCGTGATGCATAACCTCATGGACAATGAAATTGTCCTTGCCGACGTTGTTTCACATGTAGTGCCGAAGGTGGGAAAGTCACTAAAGACACGTATGCGCACAGGGATTGTGACCGAGCTAGATGGAGTCGATCCTAGGCGCTTGACTCGTTTTGAGGCCGATCGTTTGCTTAAGCAGCCATCGGAGGGCGTCTAGTGTATCTGAGTTGGGCCTTGTATGCAGAAGGTAACTCCGATCGGGATTACTTTGAAGCTTTCCTACCTCGTGTCCTTGAAGAGCTCATTCTTGCTGATGGAAAATTTTCGGTAGATGTTCCAAATAGTTGCGCGGTTCATTTAGGAAAATCTGGTCGTGGCATTGAAGAAGTAGCTGTCGAAGCTTGCGCAGCAAAGGGAGCATTTGAATTATTGTTTATCCATGCCGATACCGGCGGGAGGGCGTTAGCGGAAGGGATAGACGATCGTGCTCGGGCTTATATTGACAGAATGAGCGATGTTTGTGGAATTCGCAAAGATCGGGCTGTCATCATTGCGCCAAAACATGAGACGGAAGCGTGGTTGTTAGCAGATCGAAACGCTCTATTGGCAACGCTAGGTTATCGTGACAATCAGAATGCACTCGGTTTACCCAATAACGCGGATCAGGCAGAAAAACTGCCTGATCCTAAGGCAACCTTAAGGTCGGTCGTAGATGTCGTTTATGGAAATCGTATAACGGCGAAGCGCGACGTAAACTTTGGATCCATAGCTCTACAACAGGATTTCAAGAATCTTCGCGGATCTGCGTCGTACCTAAAGTTCGAGTCGGACTTGCGTGAAGCACTTTCAACATGGGGTATATTGTAACGAACTTTCCGCTGGTTATCGCTGAGCGGAATTCATCGAATTTCGGCGACGCTAATAGGGATGATCTGATCTAGTTGGCAACAATGCCTTAGCCGATCATGGATTTAGCTTACTGCTAAGATTCGGTATTTGGATTCCGCTGCCAAGGAAACTGGTGCTGCTAGAGAGATTTGAACTCTCGGCCTCTCCCTTACCAAGGGAGTGCTCTACCCCTGAGCTATAGCAGCATTCCGTGGCGCCACTTAAGTGCGCCGTATTGGGCGAGGCGGCTATTGCCATAGGTCGGGGCGGAGTGCAAGCCGCAAATTGCAAGTTCTTTGAAAGTTCGTTGGAAAAAATGTGTCGGTCTTTTGGCGCCTAAGGTTTTCCGCTATGAGGAAGCCATGGGTGCGGACAAGACGAAAAACGATGAAGGGCAGGCTTTGCAGGGTGGTTCGGCCTCCGGCGAGGCAGGCGAGACCGTGGGCGGCAAGCAGGTCACGGAGGCGGATCGGCGGCGCGAGCGTGCGGCGCAGAAGCTGCGCGAGAACCTGGCGCGGCGCAAGCAGCAGGTGCGGGCGCGGCGCGCCGGTCAGGCCGACGAGACGGATGGGCTGCCGGCGGCAAAGGCTGGGGATAATGCCGATTCCGCCGCAAAAAGGGACGAATCGCAATGATTGATGTCGCCCATCATCAAACGAATTGATGCGTTAATCTATTTCGTCTAAAGAGCGCCTTTTACCAGGTGCACGAAACCTGGCGCCCGCACTCAAAGGCGCCCGGAACTATCAGGAAAGGCGGGCCTCGCCCGTATTGCTTATATGGATCGTATCAGGATTGTCGGCGGCAATGAGCTCAACGGTATCATTCCGATCTCCGGCGCCAAGAATGCCGCCCTGCCGCTGATGATCGCCTCGCTTCTGACAAGCGATACCCTGACCCTCGAAAACGTGCCGCATCTCGCCGATGTCGAGCTCCTGATGCGCATTCTCGGCAATCACGGCGTCGATGTCGCCGTCAACGGCCGGCGCGAGCGCCAGGAAGACGGCTATTCCCGCACGATCCATTTCACCTGCCGCACCATCGTCGATACGACTGCACCTTATGAGCTCGTCGCCAAGATGCGCGCGAGCTTCTGGGTCATCGGGCCGCTGCTCGCCCGCGAGGGGCAGGCGCGCGTGTCGCTGCCGGGCGGCTGCGCCATCGGCACACGTCCGGTCGATCTCTTCATTGAGGGCTTGCAGGCGCTCGGCGCCACCATGGAAATCGATGGCGGCTATATCAATGCCACCGCGCCGAAGGGCGGCCTCATCGGTGCGCGTTATGACTTCCCGAAGGTTTCCGTTGGCGCGACGCATGTGATGATGATGGCCGCCACGCTTGCCCGCGGCACCACGATCATCGGCAATGCCGCCCGCGAGCCCGAAATCGTCGATCTCGCCAATTGCCTGATCGCCATGGGCGCCAAGATTTCCGGCGCCGGCACCAGCACGATCACCATCGAAGGCGTCACCTCGCTCTCCGGCGCCCGTCACCGCGTGCTGCCCGACCGTATCGAGACCGGCACCTATGCCATGGCCGTCGCCATGGCCGGTGGCGACGTCACGCTTGAGAATACCGATGTGGCGCTGCTCGACACCGCGCTCGAAAGCCTGCGCCGCGCCGGTGCCGTGGTTTCGCCGACCAACAACGGCATCCGCGTCATGCGCAATGGCGGCGGCATCCAGCCGGTCGACGTCGTCACCGATCCGTTCCCCGGCTTCCCGACCGACCTGCAGGCGCAGTTCATGGCGCTGATGACCCGCTCCTCGGGCGTCTCGAACATCACCGAGACCATCTTCGAAAACCGCTTCATGCATGTGCAGGAGCTTGCCCGCCTCGGTGCCAAAATCTCGCTTTCCGGTCAGACGGCCCGCGTCGAAGGCGTGCAGAAGCTGAAGGGCGCGCCTGTCATGGCGACCGACCTTCGCGCTTCCGTCTCGCTCGTCATTGCCGGCCTTGCCGCCGAAGGCGAGACGCTGGTGTCGCGCATCTATCACCTCGATCGCGGCTTCGAGCGACTGGAAGACAAGCTGACGCGCTGCGGCGCCGTCGTCGAGCGCATCAGCGACTAAGCCCTATCGCGCTTTCCCCCGAGCAATCGCATATGGGCAAATCGGCGCGGCAAATTCCTTCTCCCCGCTGGGGAGAAGGGGTGGCGGCGACTTCCGTTCATATGCGATTGTCCTCCCCCCGAGCAGCTTTCCGGTTTTCTGTATTCCGCTGTCGCAAAAGCGCGACAGCATTTTGGATGATCGAGCTTATTTCCATCCGTCGGCGCGAAGAGAGCCGGCAAGCCCGCTTTCTTCGGTTGCGTCTTTTGCGCTCGCATTTTATGTCCAGAATAGAGAAACCTCGGCAATCGTACTTGCCGGGTGTCCTGATGGCGCGATTAGGGATAAAGGACGAATGAGCGATCTCAAGCTAATGGCACTCGACACCGGAGACCTGGATGTCATCTCTGCCTATATGCAGGATAGCGTCTTCAAGGTCGGCGACATGTCCTATGCGCCGAAGCAGGAGCAGTTTTCGCTCGCGGCCAATCGTTTCGTCTGGGAACAATCGGACCAGCGCAGCAAGCCTTACGAACGCCATCGTTCCGCGCTGGTGTTCAAGCGCGTACAGGCCGTGCGCTCCAGCGGCTTCGACCGGCGCAACCGCGACGAAGTGTTGTCGCTGCTTGCCATCCGCTTCGAGCAGAAGGGCGAGGGGCCTGACGGCACGATAGAGCTTGCCCTTGCCGCCAACGCCACGATCGCGCTCGATGTCGAATGCATCGAGGCCCAGCTTGCGGATATCGGCGGGGCATGGGAAACGGCCCATAAGCCTCGGCATCCCGACGCGGGCGAATAGGCAGCGACGGTTGGATTTTTGCCGCCGCAGGCGGCCGCAGTGAAAGAGGAATATCAGTTTGGCTATCTGGCTGGATCAGGCGTCGGAAGGGTTCGAGCAGCAGTTCGCCGCATTCCTGACGACCAAGCGGGAAGTGTCCGAGGATGTGAATACCGTGGTGCGCGGCATCATCGACGATGTGCGGACGCGCGGCGATGCTGCCCTTGCAGACTATTCCAAGAAGTTCGACGGCGTCGATTTTGCCGTAACGCCGATGCGTGTCAGCGAAGCGGAGATCGATGCCGCGATCGAGGCCGTTCCGGCTGAGGTCCTTGGCGCGCTGAAGGTCGCTGCCACCCGCATCGAATCGCATCACCGCCGGCAGCTGCCGAAGGACGATATCTATGAGGACGATCTCGGTGTCGGTCTCGGCTCGCGCTGGACGGCGATCGAAGCGGTCGGCCTCTATGTGCCCGGCGGCACGGCGAGCTATCCGAGCTCGGTGCTGATGAATGCCGTTCCGGCCAAGGTCGCCGGCGTCGATCGCATCGTCATCGCCGTGCCGGCGACCGGCGGCGCCGTCAAGCCGGCCGTGCTTGCCGCCGCGCGCATGGCCGGCGTCGAGGAGATCTATCGCATCGGCGGCGCGCAGGCGATCGCGGCCCTTGCCTATGGCACCGAGACGATCGAGCCGGTCTACAAGATCACCGGCCCCGGCAATGCCTATGTGGCCGCGGCCAAGCGCCAGGTGTTCGGTACCGTCGGCATCGATATGATCGCCGGCCCCTCGGAAGTGCTTGTCATCGCCGACAAGAATAACGATCCTGACTGGATCGCCGCCGATCTGCTGGCGCAGGCTGAGCACGATGAAAGCGCGCAATCGATCCTGATCACCGACGATGCCGAATTCGGTCGGGCAGTGGAAGCGGCGGTCGAGCGGCAGCTGAAGCGGCTCAGCCGCTCGCAGACGGCGGCGGCGAGCTGGCGGGATTTCGGCGCGGTCATCCTGGTCTCCGATCTGAAGCAGGCGATACCGCTCGCCAACCGCATCGCGGCCGAACATCTGGAGCTGGCGGTCGACGATCCCGAGCCGCTTTTGGCCGGTGTTCGCAATGCCGGAGCGATCTTCGTCGGCCGTCATACGCCCGAAGTGATCGGCGACTATGTCGGTGGCTCGAACCATGTGCTGCCGACGGCCCGCTCCGCCCGCTTCTCCTCTGGACTTTCCGTGCTGGATTTCGTCAAGCGCACCTCTATTCTCCGGCTTGGAGCGGAGCAGCTTCGCGCGCTCGGCCCGGCGGCGATCGCGCTTGCCAATTCCGAGGGGCTGGATGCACATGCGCGGTCGGTCGCGATTCGCCTCAATCTCGAGGGGTAAGGCATGGCAAAGGGCGTCTTCCGGCTGAGCGACGTGGTCCTGGACGACACGATCGGCCGCTCGACGCCCGATGTCGAGCATGAGCGTGCCGTCGCCATTTTCGACCTGATCGAGGAAAACAGCTTCGCGCCCGTCGGGCATGAGGGCGGGCCTTATCTGCTGAACCTGTCGCTGGTCGAGCAGAAGCTGGTCTTCGACATCCGCATGGAAGATGGCGGGGTTGTCGCCACCCATATCCTGTCGCTCACCCCGTTTCGCCGGATCGTGAAGGATTACTTCATGATCTGCGAGAGCTATTACGAGGCGATCCGCTCCGCCACGCCAAGCCGCATCGAGGCGATCGACATGGGCCGGCGCGGCATCCACAACGAAGGCTCCCAGACGCTGATGGACCGGCTGAACGGCAAGATCAGCGTGGATTTCGATACGGCGCGGCGGCTCTTCACGCTCGTCTGCGTGCTCTACTGGCGCGGGTGACTGCCATGGACGAGCCGCAGGCGATCGAGCACAATGGTAGGTCGTCCGGGGGCAAATCCCCCAGCGCCATCCTCTTCATGTGCGGCCTGAATACCATTCGTTCGCCGATGGCCGAAGCGATCGCTCGGCAGATGCTGCCGCAGGGCACCTATATCGCCTCGGCGGGGGTGCGCGCCGGCGAGCGCAATCCCTTCGTCGATGTCGTGCTTTCCGAGATGGGGCTCTCGCTCGGCCGGCGACAGCCGCAGACCTTGGAGGAGCTGGAAGATGATTTCTTCGATATCATCATCACGCTCTCTCCTGAAGCGCATCACGCCGCGCTGGAATTGACGCGGGCCAATGCGATTGACGTCATCTATTGGCCGACGATGGACCCTTCCGCGACGGACGGAACACGCGATCAGGTTCTGGATGCCTATCGCGGGGTGAGGGACTATCTTCTCGGCCTGATCGAGAGCAGGCTTGTGGAACATCGCGGCTCGCTTTAGAGCTGCAAATGAAACAAATGCAGAAACCCTTATCAACGTGGTTCACAAAACCGCGGCGATTGTGTAGTTTCCGCGCAAATTTCCGGCGACCCAGCCTTTTTAACAGGAACGCCGGCCCCAACCGACAGGAAAAGAAGCTTTAATGCCGAAAGAAGAAGTCCTCGAATTTCCCGGTGTCGTCACCGAACTCCTGCCGAACGCGACCTTTCGCGTGAAGCTGGAAAACGAGCACGAGATCATCGCCCACACCGCGGGCCGCATGCGCAAGAACCGCATCCGCGTTCTGGCGGGCGACAAGGTGCTGGTGGAAATGACCCCTTACGACCTGACCAAGGGCCGCATCACCTACCGTTTCAAGTAGTCCGCCGCTCGCTGGAGCCGGATGCCGCCGACATTTTCGGCATCACGCTCCGGAGCCGGCTCTCATTCCCGCATGACAGGTCGAGATCTGATGGCGTTGAAACACAAGCTGATACTGGCCTCCGGATCGCCGCGTCGCGTCGAGCTCCTGCATCAGTCAGGCATCGAGCCCGCGCGTCTCATGCCGATGGACATCGACGAGGCGCCGAAGAAATCGGAGCATCCACGCTCGCTGGCGCGCCGGCTTTCGGCGGAGAAGGGCGATGCCGCCTTTGCCGCCATCAAGAGCGATGCCGCCTGGCAGGGGAGCTATATCCTTTCGGCCGACACGGTCGTCGCCGTCGGGCGGCGCATCCTGCCGAAGGCGGAATTCGTCGATGAAGCGGCTGCGGCCCTGCATCTGCTCTCCGGTCGCGGCCATGTCGTCTATACCGGCATCTGCCTGATCACGCCGGACCGGAAGGCGCGCCAGAAGGTGGTGGAAACCAAGGTGCGTTTCAAGCGGCTTTCGAGCCGCGATATCGACATGTATCTTGCCTCCGGCCAGTGGCGCGGCAAGGCGGGAGCCTACGGCATTCAGGGGCTTGCCGGTTCCTTCGTGCAGAAACTTGTCGGTTCCTACACCAATGTCGTCGGATTGCCGCTTTATGAAACCATGCTGCTGCTGGCAGGCGAGGGATTCGATGTCCACGCCGGATGGCAGGAAGGATAGTCGTCATGACGAAGGCTGAAGAGATCAAGGTCGGTTCGAAAGTCGAGCCGCTGCGAAAGACGCGTCCCTGTCCGGAATGCGGCCGCCCTTCACTGCGTGAGCATTATCCCTTCTGCTCGGATCGCTGCCGCTCCGTCGATCTCTCGCGGTGGCTCAATGGCTCCTATGCCATTCCCGTCACCGAGGACGAGACGAAGGCCGACGGCTCCGATCAGGACTGAACGCAGTTTTCCAAAGAGGTTCGATGTTGCGAACCTCTTCATTTTGTTCGCGAATTGGCAAAATTCGATTTCCTGTCAAAAAAGAGTCATTTGCGGCTGGACATGGCCGAACAAGATGCTATAACCCCGCTCGCTTCCGGGGCGAACCAACCGCCCAGCGCCCCTCAAGGCTCTTCTCTCGACGCGAAGCACGGATGCCCAGATAGCTCAGTTGGTAGAGCAGCGGATTGAAAATCCGCGTGTCGCTGGTTCGATTCCGGCTCTGGGCACCATCTTTTCTCCCCAATCATGCGGACAATGAAGCCTGACGCTGGCTTCGACCAATTCTTCGCCGAGATCGTGTATTTGCAAGAATACGCGGCCGATGCGTCGACCATGGTTGCATATCCAGATGCGTGTGGTGTATGATCGCAACAATCCTATAGTTGCGTTTCATTAATTCGGTGCATGACCCCATCAAGATATTGATGACATTTGGAATCAAGCGTACGAATTATTGACAGATCACCTATTGATTCGAAGCGGATCATACCGCACTTTAGATACAGCGGGATAAAGTGATCTCGTAAAAGCCGGCGTTAATTGCAATAGCAAGCTACCGAGGCGCCATGTTAAACAACGATGTTCTGTTCAACACGTTCGCCCGTACTTTTGAAGCACGGCGCGAAGTCGAGATGTCATTCTCAGAATACCTGGAAGCGTGCCGGGATGATCCGCTCATGTACGCAAATGCGGCTGAGCGGCTGCTGGCAGCCATGGGCGAACCACTGCTGATCGATACGGCCAAGGATACAAGGCTTGGGCGTATCTTCATGAACCGGACCATCCGGACTTATCCGGCTTTTTCGGGCTTTTTCGGCATGGAAGAGACGATCGAACGCATCGTCGCCTTCTTCCGCCATGCGGCCCAGGGGCTGGAGGAGCGCAAGCAGATCCTCTATCTGCTCGGGCCCGTCGGCGGCGGCAAGTCATCGCTCGCCGAGCGGCTGAAATCATTGATGGAAGTTCATCCCATCTATGTCCTCAAGGCCGGTAACGAGCTGAGCCCAGTCTTCGAAAGCCCGCTCAGCCTGTTCGATCCTGTCACCATGGGGCCGATGATCGAGGAGCGCTATGGCATTCCGCGCCGTCGTCTGACCGGGCTGATGAGCCCCTGGTGCCTGAAGCGGCTGGAAGAGTTCGAAGGCGATATTTCCCGCTTCCGCGTCGTCAGGATGCAGCCCTCGAGGCTGCGGCAAATCGCCGTCGCCAAGACGGAGCCGGGTGACGAGAACAATCAGGACATCTCCTCGCTGGTCGGCAAGGTGGATATCCGCAAGCTCGAAAGTCTCGCGCAGAACGACCCGGATGCCTACAGCTACTCTGGGGCATTGAACCGTGCCAACCAGGGCATCCTCGAATTCGTCGAAATGTTCAAGGCGCCGATCAAGATGCTGCACCCGTTGCTGACGGCGACGCAGGAAGGCAATTACATCGGTACGGAAAATATCGGTGCGATACCTTTCTCCGGCATCATTCTGGCACACTCAAACGAGTCGGAATGGCAGACATTCAAGGCCAACAAAAACAATGAAGCGTTCATCGACCGTATCTGCGTGGTGAAAGTGCCTTATTGCCTACGGGTCACCGAAGAGCAGAAGATCTATGAGAAGCTGATCGAGGAATCCGAGCTCAGCGACGCGCCCTGCGCGCCGTCGACCCTGGAGACGCTCGCCCGCTTCACGGTTCTGACGCGGCTTTCCAAGCACGAAAATTCGACCGCCTTCTCCAAGCTTCGGGTCTACGACGGCGAGAGCCTGAAGGAGACCGATCCGAGAGCGCGTAGCGTACAGGAATATCGTGATTCGGCCGGTGTCGACGAGGGCATGGATGGGGCCTCCACCCGTTTTGCCTTCAAAGTGCTGGCGGCAACCTTCAACTACGATACGACAGAAGTCGGTGCCGATCCGGTACATCTGATGTACATGCTGGAGCAGTCAATCCGCCGCGAACAGCTGCCGCTTGAAACCGAGAAGCTCTATATTGAGTTTATCAAGAGCGAACTGGCACCGCGCTATGCGGAGTTCATCGGCAACGAGATCCAGAAGGCCTATCTGGAATCCTATGCGGATTACGGTCAGAACCTCTTCGATCGCTATGTCGACTATGCGGACGCGTGGATCGAGGATGTCGATTTCAAAGATCCGGATACCGGCCAGCTTCTCGATCGCGAGCTTCTGAACCAGGAGCTCACCAAGATCGAAAAGCCGGCAGGCATCGCCAATCCGAAGGACTTCCGCAACGAGGTGGTCAAGTTCTGCCTGCGGGCACGAGCGAGCCACGGCGGCAAGAATCCGTCCTGGACCAGCTACGAGAAGATCCGTGAAGTCATCGAAAAACGGATGTTCTCTCAAGTGGAGGACCTTCTGCCCGTCATCTCGTTCGGCTCCAAGAAGGATGGCGAGACGGAGAAGAAACATGGCGAATTCGTCGAGCGGATGGTCGCGCGGGGTTACACCGAACGGCAAGTCCGGCGGCTTGTGGAATGGTACATGCGTGTGAAACAGGCGGGATGAGCCACCAAGGAAGAAGGAATGCACATTGTTGACAGACGCCTGAACCCAGGCGGAAAAAGTCTGGAAAATCGTCAACGATTTTTGCGAAGAGCAAAAGCGCTGGTGCAGAGAGCGGTCTATGAATCCTCTCAAAATCGCGACATTCAGGACATTCTGAAGGGTGGCGAAATCAGCATTCCCCTGGATGGAACCGAGGAACCTCGGTTCCATCGCGGCCCAGAGGGCCTGAAGGAACATATTCTTCCCGGCAACAAGGACTTCATCGAAGGCGATATGCTTCCCCGCCCTGAGGGCGGTGGCGGCAAGTCGCGGGCCGGCGGCGATGGAACCGGCGAGGATGCCTTCCGCTTCATCCTAACGCGGGACGAATTCCTCGATCTCTTCCTCGACGATCTCGAATTGCCCGATCTTGCCAAGCGCCGCCTGATGTCGGCGGAGCAGATCAACCCGGTGCGCTCGGGCTATTCGGTGACGGGATCGCCCGCCAATCTTGCCATCAATCGCACGATGCGGCTTGCCATGATGCGTCGCGTCGCGCTGCATCGCCCGAAGCCGGAAACGGTCGAAAAGCTCATCGAGGAGGCTGAGGAGTGCACGGACGAGAAGCGCCGAGCACAACTCGAAGACGAAATCAAAAGACTGGAATCGAAGGTCCGGCGCATTCCCTATATCGATCCGATCGATATTCGCTATCGCCGCTTCGAGAACGAGCCGAAGCCGGTGGCGCAAGCCGTCATGTTCTGCCTGATGGACGTCTCCGGCTCGATGACGGAGCACATGAAGGATCTCGCCAAGCGTTTCTACATGCTGCTCTACATCTTCCTGACCCGGCAGTACCGCCGCGTCGAGATCGTCTTCATCCGCCATACCGACGTAGCGGAAGAGGTGGACGAGGAGACCTTCTTCCGCAGCCCGGCAACGGGCGGCACGCAGGTTTCGAGCGCTCTCGAGGCCATGCGGCGGATCGTGCGTGATCGTTTCCCTGCTTCCGACTGGAATATCTACGCGGCACAGGCGTCCGACGGCGACAACGCCTATTCCGACAATGCGACGACGGCGGCGCTGATGACGAGCGAGATCCTGCCCGTCTGCCAATATTTCGCTTATCTCGAAGTGGGGGAATCACGCAGCGTCGCGATCTCGTCCGGCTCGGCGATCTGGTCGCTTTACGAGCGGATGCAGGCGGGGTGGCCGGTGCTTTCCATGCGG
This sequence comes from Rhizobium centroccidentale, assembly GCF_030182565.1. Classification (NCBI taxonomy): domain Bacteria; kingdom Pseudomonadati; phylum Pseudomonadota; class Alphaproteobacteria; order Hyphomicrobiales; family Rhizobiaceae; genus Rhizobium; species Rhizobium centroccidentale. The sequence continues at coordinate 57,519 of NZ_JAQJCG010000020.1, forward strand.
CGTGTCAGCGATCGCAGCCAGATCTATCCGGTCTTCCACGATCTCTTCCAGCGCCGGACGGCGGAAACAAGGAGCGGATAATGGCAAAGAAGGCATCGATGGAGCGGCTTTTCGAAGGCGCGGACTGGGATTTCGCCACCATCCAGCGAATTCACGATGCCTGCGAGAAGATCGCCGTCGATGAGCTCGGGCTCGATGTTTACCCCAATCAGATCGAGATCATTACCGCCGAGCAGATGCTCGACGTCTATTCTTCGATCGGCATGCCGCTCTTTTACAAGCATTGGTCCTTCGGCAAGCATTTCGCCCATCACGAGGCCTTTTACCGTAAGGGCCTGCGCGGGCTCGCCTATGAGATCGTCATCAACAGTTCGCCCTGCATCTCCTATCTGATGGAGGAGAATAGCGCGACGATGCAGGCGCTCGTTATCGCGCATGCCGCCTTCGGCCATAATCACTTTTTCAAGAACAATTATCTCTTCAAGCTCTGGACCGATGCCGAAGGCATTCTCGACTATCTTAACTTCGCCAAGAGCTATATCGCGCGCTGCGAGGAGCGCTATGGCCATGCTGCCGTCGAGCGCACGTTGGACGCCGCCCATGCGCTGATGTCGCATGGTGTGCATCGCTATGCCGGCAAGAAGACGCCGGACTTGCGCGACGAAGAGAAGCGCGAGCGCGAGCGGCGCGAATATGACGAGAAGATCTTCAACGATCTCTGGCGCACGGTTCCTAGCGGGCCGGGCAAGAAGACCCACGATCTCGATCTGGAGCGCCGGCGTGCGCTGGCCGGTCTGCCGCAGGAGAACATCCTCTATTTCCTGGAAAAGATGGCGCCGCGCCTAAAGCCCTGGCAGCGCGAGATCATCCGCATCGTGCGGCATGTGGCACAGTATTTCTATCCGCAGAGCCAGACCAAGGTGATGAACGAGGGCACTGCGACCTATGTGCACTATCGCATCATGACGCGGCTGCACGAGCTTGGCGGCATCGGCGATGGCGATTTTCTGGAATTCCTGAAATCGCATACCAACGTGGTTTTCCAGCCGACCTTCAACGATCCGCGCTATTCCGGCCTCAACCCTTACGCGATCGGTTTTGCCATGATGCAGGATATCGAGCGCATCGTGACGAAGCCGGAGGAGGAGGATCGCCAGTGGTTCCCCGAGATCGCCGGCACCGGCGATGCCATGGCGGTGCTGCGCGATCTCTGGGCCAATTATCGCGACGAGAGTTTCGTGGCGCAGTTCTTAAGCCCGCACCTGATGCGCAAGATGCGCATGTTCCAGCTGACGGATGATCCCGAGGAGGAAGAGGGACTGAGGGTTGCAGCCATTCATGATGAGCGCGGCTACCGGCGTATCCGGCGCGAGCTGTCACGGCAATATGATGTCGGCTGGATCGATCCGCATATCGAGATCGTCGATGTCGATCTTGCCGGCGATAGGCGGTTGCTGGTCAAGCATACGGTGCTGAACGGCGCGATGCTCGATGATATGGATGCCAAGCGCGTGCTGCAGCATCTGGCCGATCTCTGGAGCTACGACGTGCTGATGCAGGAGGTCGATCGCTCCGGCGCGGTGCTGCGCGATCATCTTGTGCATCCACGGTCTTCGGCGCTCGCGGCGTAAACACCTCTATACCCGTTTTATGTCTTCGGCAGCCGGTGGTGGCCGCTCACCTGCACGCCATCCTCAGGCTGCAACTTCAGGAAGCCGGGTATGCCGAGCAGCGGGATAACCGCCATCAGCAAAAATGCAATGTGGAATTTCTCCGGCGTCAGCGGCGATCCATCCAAGGTCACCAGCCCCAGCAGCATAGCGGCAATGGAGACGCCGAAGCTGACGCTCAATTGCTGCAGCACGCCGCCCAAGCTGGTGGCGCGGCTGAGCTGTGCCGCCGGAGTATCGGAATAGGACAGCGTATTGGACGTCATGAACTGTCCGGCCCGCGCCAGCCCGAAGATGAAAACATAGATGATGATGAACCAGCGCGGCGTGTCGGGTGTGATCAATGCGAAGCCGGCGACGACGGCGGCACCGAACACGGCGCTCCAGGTGAGCATGCGATCGAAGCCATAGAGCTTCAGCAGTTTTGCCGAGACCGGCCGCACGGCAAGCGCGCTCAGGGCGCTGACGAAGGTCAGCGTGCCCGAGACGATCGGGCTCAAGCCGAAGCCGACCTGCAGCATCAGCGGCAGCAGGAAGGGCACGCCATTCAGCCCGACACGACAGATGCCGCCTGCAAGCGTGCCGATGCGGAAGGTGCGCAGCTTGAAGAGGGTGAGATCCACGGCCGGAGATTCCGCTGTTCTGGCATAGCGGATGAAGCCGACCAGCAGCAGGCCGGCGGCGGCAAGCGCGAGGAAGATGGCCCAGACCGGAATTGCAGGGCGGCCGATATTCTCGATGCCGTATTGCAGAAGTACGCAGCCGAGGCCGACCATGACGAAGCCGGGAAAATCGAACTTGATCGTCGCGTCGCGCTCCGTATCCTCGACATAGCGCAGCGCCATGGCCATGCCGATCAGCCCGAAGGGCAGGTTTACCCAGAAGATCCAGCGCCAGGACAGATAGGTCGTCAGGAAGCCGCCGAGCACCGGCCCGATGACAGGTCCCATGACGGCTGGCAGGGTCATGTAGGTCATGGCAGTCACGAGTTGGCTGCGCGGGAAGCTGCGGATGAGGATGAGGCGCCCGACCGGCGTCATCATGGCGCCGCCAAAGCCCTGCAGCGCGCGCGTGGCGATGAGCATCGGCAGGCTGGTCGCCAGGCCGCAGAGGATCGAGCCGATGGTGAAGATGAAGAGGGAAAGCGTGAAGATGCGCCGGGCGCCGAAGCGATCCGCAAACCATCCACTCACCGGAATGAACATGGCGAGCGTCAGAATATAGGTCGTGACAGCCAGATTCATGCGAAGCGGCGTCGTATCGAGGCTCTTGGCGATATCGGGAACGGCGGTAATCAGGATGGTCGAATCCAGCTGCTCCATCAGGAAGGCAACAGCGACCACGGCGGGGATGATGTAGCGCAGGCGGGGATTGCGTTCGACCGCAAAAGTCTGGCCCTGCGGATTGGGATCTATCGAATCCATGAAATGAAATGGCTTTCCAACGTCCGGCGGGGGACCGGCGCGTTTGACGATTTGCATGAATCCCTTCGGAAACCGCCTCGTGCTCTCGGGAAACATGATGCTGGCGGCCGGTGATCCGCCGACCTTCGGAATTGTCGTCTATATGAGCACCATCCATGGCGCGACGCAACAAAAACCGGAGTGCTCGAATGTTGGGGTTGCGGAGTTTAGTTGGTCGATGGGGGAGAGGGCAATGTCCAGCGCGCCTTGTCGAAGACGATCGCGGTGCGGAGCTGCTCCGGCGAGGTTCTGCGCAATTCCAGCTGTAGGTTGAAATTGTTGTCGCTCTGGAATTCCTTGAAAAAGGCAAGCTTGGCGCCGAAAGCTTGCAGCGTCACGTCCTGCAATTTGCCGATCGCCTCGAGCGCCGCTTGAAAGTCCAGCCAATGGGTCTCGTTCAGCAACAGGACGACGGTATCGACAAAGGTGCCGGCAACGGCCTTTCCATCGTCATTGTCAGGCATGATGACCTTGATGCGGATGGTATCGATTTCGCCTGATGGTTTGCCCCTGGCGATGATGAAGAAGGAAGCCGCCTTGGGATCGCCATAGGCGCCCTTCTGGACGGCATAGCTGCACTCCGAAGTGCCGGCGCCCAGCTCGCTTTGCCGCCATTCGCCTACGGACAGGCCGAACTTTTGGAGATCGGCGCAAAGCGTCTGGCCCGATATCCGCCAGCTTCGCACAAAGGCGCTCAGCAGCGCGTCGACAGGCTCGTCCAGCAGATGGGATCGTTTCTTGGGGGACGGCTTGGCGGCGACAGTCGCTGGTTTGACGCGGACGCTGCTGGCTGCCGGGGCTGATGTCTTCGGCGCCGCTGCCGGAGGCGTGGCTGCATGAGATGGCTGCTGTTCCTGCACGGGCGTGGTCGGTGCTGCGGGGTGTTGTTCCGGTTTCAGAAACAGATTGAAGTGATAGCGATCGTCCAGCGCCCGCAGATTGCGCATATCGTTAGCCAGGAGCGCGGTTACGAGGATGATCGAACCGATGACAACGGCGGCAATCCAAAAGACAGCCCTGCTTTTCTTGCGAGGTGACGCCACCGACATGGTTCAGATCACAGCTACTCCCGAGGAAACTTACCTTGCTGCAATAACCGTATGTTGCGCAGCCATGTTCATGGCTACAGCATATGCGTTTATGAACGATTGATCATTCTAATGTTTCTTTGTCAATTCATGATGTTGCTCAAAGCAGACCGCGATCTTGCGCAGCCCGTTTCCGTGTTCCGGACTTCCGGCTTTTGGATGCACTTGTCGCAAAGCTGCTGCCCGTTCCTGTGCAATCTGTTCTAGGCGAAATATGCCTTGAGCGCCTTGACAGTGGCGGCATCCGTGCGGCGGGCCGATGGCGCCGAAAAGCCGAGGGCGATGGCTCGCTCATCGATCTCGGAGAGGGGTGCCGAGCAGGAGGCATGGATCTCGCTGATCTGCAGACGCGGCCATAACTGGCCGACCGTCGCCAGCGTCACGCCGGAGCCGGGCATGATGGAGATGCGGCCGGCGGCGGCTGCAATCGCCTGTTCGAGCACGGCGAGCCCTTCCGCCGCGGTCTTTGCGCCGCCGGAGGTCAGGATGCGCTCGAATCCGAGGGAGATCGCGGCATTGACGGCTTCCTCCACGTCGGGCACCAGATCGAAGGCACGGTGCAGCGTCTTGCCGAGGCCTTCCGCATGGGCGGTGAGAGCCGTAAGCGTATCAACATCGAGTCGCCCATCGGGCAGGGAGGCACCGAGCACCACACCGGGCAAGCCGGCAGCTCGCGCCGTATCGATGTCTTGCTTCATGATATCAAGCTCATCGGCTGAGTAGACGAAGCCGCCGGCACGCGGGCGGATAATGGCGTATGCGGGAACAGGCATCTTCGCCGCAGCGGCCATCAGCCCGGCACTCGGCGTCAATCCGCCAAGAGGAAGCGCGCTGCAAAGCTCGATGCGATCGCCGCCGCCCTCGACGGCGGCCTTGAGGCCGGCAATATCCTCGACGCAGACCTCAAGCAGCATGAGTGCGTTCTCCGGCATACTGCAGGCCCAGCAGGGCGGCGCCGATGAGGCCCGGTTCCAGTTTGCACTCGCTCGGCACGACGAGCGGCCGGCCGAATTTGCGCAGGATGCGGGCACGCACCGCCTCGTCCAGCCTTGCCAGGAGTGGTTCGACGTTGGAGAGGCCGCCACCAACAGGCACGATGGTCGCTCCGGTTATGTTGACGGTGAGGGCGAGCGGCGAGGCGACCAGGTCGACCATGACGTCGATCGTGCGTTCCGCGCGGTCTCCGCCCTTGAGCCATTGGCCGATGATCTCCTCGCTGGAAAGTTCCAGCCCGTGAAGCGTCTTGTGCAGGCGTTCGATGCCGCGCGCGCCGCCGACGGTGTCGACGCAGCCCTTCTGGCCGCAGCCGCAGGCATAGGCGGGAATGACAACAGGCGGATTGCCGGCTGAGGACGCGATGATCGGGCCGTGGCCCCATTCCCCGGCAAAGCCGCCGGCAGCATTGACCAGCCGGCCATCGGCGACAAGGCCGCCGCCGACGCCGGTGCCGAGTATGGCGCCGAAGACGATGCGATGGCCACGGCCCGCGCCGGACATGGCCTCGGCCATGGCGAAGCAATCGGCATCGTTGGCGATCAGCACGGGATAGCCGAGTTCCGCTTTGAGGTCAGCGGCAAGGTGCCGGCCGTGAATGCAGGGAATATTGGCGCAGGTGAGTGTCTGTGTATCGGGATCGACGACGCCGGCGATGGAGAAGGAGAGGCAATCCGGCGTCTCGCCGGCTTCGGCAATCACTTCGCGCAGGGCAGCGACGAATTCGGCGAAATCGTGCCTGGGCGTCGGGCGCCGCGCCAGCGGCACGATATCCGTCACGGAGCGGGCGATGCCGCCTTTGATGGCGCTGCCGCCAATGTCGAAGGAAACGATCATGAATGCCGACCTGCTGGAAACATGGCGCACTTGCTCGCACCCTTTGCCGGTCTTTGCAAGATCAATCCTCTGCGGGGCCAATCCCTGACGGCCAGCGCGTCATCAGCCAGACGGCAGGGTGATCCTGGCTTCAAAGCCATCGGTCCTGCCCGTCGCCGGCGACAGTAGATCGAGATGCCCGCCGATCTGGCCGACGATGCGCTCGACGATCGACAGCCCGAGGCCGGAGCCCGCCGCTTTCGTCTTGCCGCGCCAGAAACGCTTCTTCAGGCCGGCGAGATCATGGGCGGACAGCACGGCGCCGCCATTGACCACGCGGACGGTGCGGTCATCGACGCTGACGGTCACTTCGTCATCGGCCGGGCCGTGGATCAAGGCGTTTTCAATGAGGTTGCGCATCACGATGGCAAATGCGTCGATATCGACGTTGCGGATCAGTTTCTCCGTCGTTTCGTTCTCCAGAAGGACACGGCCCGCAGTGCCGGTATCGCGGTCGTAGTCGCCGATGACGGTTTCGATGATGGCCACGAGATCGGCGGGTTTGTCACCCGTGCCGATCCCGGCCTGGGCGCGGGAAAGCTGCAGCAGCTTTTCGGCCAGCCGGCCGAGATTGGAGAGCGACGTTTCGATGCGGCCGGCGCGTTCCGTCAATTGCCCTTGCGGCAGCTCGGCGATCAGCCTCTGGGTCTGCGCAAGAGCGCCTGCAATCGGGGTGCGCAGCTCATGGGCGCTATTGGCGGTGAATTCGCGCTCGGCTTCCAGCGCCAGGCGCAGGCGCTCCAGCAGCAGATTGACGGAACGGGCGATCGGCTGCAGCTCGAGCGGCAGCGTCTCGCTCACGAGCGGCGCCATGTTGCCGCCATCCTTGGTGGCGATCTCCGAGCGCAGACGGTCGATCGGCCGTAGCGATCGGCCGACGATGACGCCGATGGCGATGATGCTGGCGGGAATGAGGGCCAGCAGCGGCCAGAGCAGGGCGACGCCGCTTTCGCGCGATGCCTCGCGGCGATTCTTGAAGGCGTCGGCGACGTGCAGGAAGATCGTGCCGTCGGCGGAGGATTCGGTGTAGATTCGGTATCGCGACGTATTGTGGAAGCCGATCTTCAGCGGCACGTCATAGGCTGTTGCCGGGGCATCGTGGGAGTGCAGGATGACCTTGCCGTTCCCATCGAGCACCTGATAGGTCAGATATTCACGGTTCAGCCCCTTGTTGAGCTCTTCCAGGCTCTGAGGATCGCCGGAATGGTCGCGGTTGGCGAGATCGTCGAGCACCAGCGGCAAAAGACGCTCGGCGGTTTCCTGCAATGCGCCGTCGAAGGTTTCCGAGAGTTCCTTGTTGACGACGTAGACACCGATACCGACCGCGATCAACCAGAAGACGACGACAGTGCCGGTCAGTGCAGTGATCAGCCGCCGGGTGATGCTGGCACGGCTGGGCTCCTTGTGTTCGGTCATCGCTCACCCAGGCAATAGCCGACGCCGCGGGCCGTCCTTATGCGGTCCTTGCCGATCTTCTTGCGCAGGCGGCTGACATAGACCTCCACCGTGTTGCTCTCGATTTCGGAGCCGAAGGCGTAGAGCGCTTCCTCTATCTTGTCCTTGGAGACGATGGCGCCCGGCCGCGTGATCAGCAGGTCGAGTACGGCCCATTCGCGACCCGTCAGGATCACATCCTTGCCCGCCAGCTTGACGCGGCGTTGCGGCTGGTCGATTTCGAGGTCGTCAAACCGGAGCGTCGGCTGCGGACTGCCGGCATAACGCCGGGCGACCGCCAGGATACGCGCCGTCAATTCGCCGAGGTTGAACGGCTTGACGAGATAATCGTCGGCGCCGCTGTTCAGGCCTTCGATGCGGTCGGAGATCTGATCTCGAGCTGTCAGGATGATGACGGGCGTTTCGTCCGGCTTGCGGCGCAGCCGCTTCAAGAAATCGATGCCGCTGCCATCCGGAAGCTGCAGATCCAGCAGGATGAGGCCGTATTGCACGGCGCTGGTAACCTCTTCCGCATCGGTCAGGTTCCTGATCCAATCCACGGCATGGGGCCCTGCCGCGATATGGTCGCGAACCGCACCGCCGATCGTGTCGTCGTCCTCCACCACAAGAATGCGCACCTGCACCTCTCAACCGTTGAACGTACTTCAGTTAATGCCGACGAACCTATCGGGTCAATAACGGCTGAAATAAGCCGCGGCGCGATGCACAGTTCATGGGTGGAATACCCGCCGAAAACGTTCCCGGCGCCTATGGACAGACAGGAACGCGATGGTTACTTGTTTGCGCGGAGAACGAAGCGGCCGCGAAGTGGCCGCCACAGGCTATCGGAGGATCGTTCATGCTGAAGGGAATTTCGCCGCTGTTGAATGCGGACGTGCTCTATGCGCTTAAATCCATGGGGCATGGCGATATGCTCGCCGTCGTCGATACGAATTTCCCCGCTGAATCGGTGGCAAGCCAGACCGTTCTGGGCGAGCTGCTGCGCATCGACAACGTGTCGTCCGCCGATGCGGTCGCGGCAATCTTGTCCTTGATGCCGCTCGATACCTTCATCGATGATGCGGCGGCTCGCATGGAGGTAGTTGGCGCGCCAGATGAGGTGCCGCAGGTGCAGCGTGAAGTCCAGGCCGTGATCGATAAGGCCGAGGGCAAGCATTGGCCGCTGACGCCGGTCGAGCGTTTTGCCTTCTACGAGCGTGCCAAGGATGCTTTTTGCGTCATTCAGACCGGCGAGCGCCGCTTCTACGGTTGTTTCACCTTGACCAAGGGTGTCATCCCGCCGGAAGCTGAATGATCCGGCGCGGATGGTCCGGATCATCCCGAGTAAGGGCGCTGTTTCGGTAAAGGAAGGCGATGGCGAAGAAGCTGGATTCCCAGGGGCGGCTTGACGATGCGGCGCGGGCAGGATGGCTCTACTACGTCGCCGGCCGGACGCAGGATGAAATCGCCGTGGCGATGGGAATATCCCGGCAGTCGGCGCAGCGTCTCGTGTCGCTGGCCGTCGCTGAACGGCTGATCAAGGTCCGGCTGGACCACCCAATCGCCGCCTGCCTGGAATATGCGGCAGAGCTCAAGAAGAAATTCAACTTGCGGCATGTCGATATCGTCCCGAGCGATCCGGACAGCACGTCCTCCACTATTGGTATCGCCGAGGCCGGTGCCGCCGAAATCGAGCGCTGGCTGCGGCGAGCCGACCCCATCGTGCTGGCGATCGGCACGGGCCGCACGCTAAAGGCTGCGGTCGATCAGCTGCCGGCGATCGAATGTCTGCAGCATCGGGTGGTGTCGCTGACGGGCAATATCGGCCCAGACGGTTCAGCCGCCTACTACAACGTCATCTTCAGCATGGCCGATGTCGTCAAGGCGCGGCATTTTCCGATGCCGCTGCCGGTGCTGGTATCTTCCGCGGAGGAACGCGAGCTCCTGCACGCGCAGGCATTGGTGCGCTCGACGCTGGATATCAGCGCACAGGCCGACGTGACCTTCGTCGGCATCGGCGAGATGGGCGTGGAAGCGCCGCTCTGTCTCGACGGCTTTCTCGAGAGGGACGAGATGCTGGCATTGATGGACCGGGGCGCCGCCGGTGAGATCTGCGGCTGGGTTTTCGATGGCAATGGCGAGCTCATGCCCGATGATGTTAATGAGCGCGTCGCCAGTGCGCCCTTGCCGTCGCGCAATACCTGTAGCGTCATCGGAATCGCCAAGGGCCGACGCAAATTCCAGGCGATCAAGGCGGCCGTCGTCGGTCAGCAGATCAACGGTTTGATCACGGACGAGGCAGTTGCCGAATTTTTGCTCAAGGCGTGAGCAAAAAATTTAACCCGTAAAAACAAAAGGATAGGCTGCTTGCTCGGCAATGCAGCAACGAATCTGCATTGACATTTTGTCGCAAGAAGTGAGTAATTGCCCACGAGCAAAGCGAATGCTCATTTTTAATCTTCTGGGAGGAAGATATGAAATTGAAAACTTTACTGCTGGGCGCCTGCTCGGCTCTGATGTTTGCCGGCCTGGCATCCGCCGAAACCCTCACGATTGCGACGGTCAATAACGGCGACATGGTCCGTATGCAGAAGCTTACGGACGATTTCAAAGCCAAGAACCCCGGTATCGACCTGCAATGGGTCACGCTCGAAGAAAACGTATTGCGCCAGAAGGTTACGACCGACATCGCTACCAAGGCCGGCCAGTACGACGTGCTGACCATCGGCACCTATGAAGTGCCGATCTGGAGCAAGCTCGGCTGGCTTGCCTCGCTCGACAAGCTTTCCGCCGACAAGAACTACGATGTGGATGACCTTCTCCCGGCCATTCGCAGCGGTCTGACGACCGACGGCAAGCTGTACGCAGCACCGTTCTATGGCGAAAGCTCGATGGTCATGTACCGCAAGGACCTGTTCGAGAAGGCCGGCCTGAAGATGCCGGACGCTCCGACCTGGGACTTCGTTGCCGATGCCGCCCGCAAGATCACCGACAAGGATCATGAAGTCTACGGCATCTGCCTTCGCGGCAAGGCAGGCTGGGGCGAAAACATGGCGTTCCTGACGGCGATGTCGAATTCGTTCGGCGCTCGCTGGTTCGACGAAAAGTGGAAGGCACAGTTCGACCAACCGGAATGGAAGGACACGCTCGACTTCTACGTCAAGCTGATGAAGGATGCCGGTCCTCCGGGCGCATCGTCCAACGGCTTCAACGAGAACCTGGCCCTGTTCCAGTCCGGCAAGTGCGGCATGTGGATCGACGCCACCGTTGCTGCCTCCTTCGTTTCCGATCCGAAGGAATCGAAGGTTGCCGACAAGGTCGGCTTCGCTCTGGCTCCGGATAAGGGCCTCGGCAAGCGCGGCAACTGGCTCTGGGCATGGAATCTCGCCATCCCGGCTTCCTCGAAGAAGACCGAAGCGGCGGAGAAGTTCATCTCCTGGGCAACCAGCAAGGACTACACCAACCTGGTCGCACAGAAGGAAGGCTGGCTGAACGCACCTCCCGGCACCCGCACCTCGCTCTATGCAAATGCGGACTACCAGAAGGCAGCGCCTTTCGCCAAGATGACGCTCGACTCGATCAACTCGGCCGATCCCACGCATCCGACCGTCAAGCCGGTTCCCTATGTCGGCGTCCAGTTCGTCGCCATTCCTGAATTCCAGGGCATCGGCACGGCTGTCGGCCAGCAGTTCTCGGCCGCTCTCGCCGGCCAGATCTCCGTCGATCAGGCTCTGAAGGCTGCCCAGCAGCTGACGGAACGCGAAATGAAGAAGGCCGGCTATCCGAAGTAAGGGCCTTCGAAGCTAAGGAAAGCAGCGCCCCCTCTCGAGCGCTGCTTTCCCCTAGGCCGCCGAGCGCCGAACTGCCCTTGGCGGCCCTTTTGTTTCAGCCGGTCCGCGGCCACCCCCTCCTTTAAAGATAGGTCGGTACTTGCCATGGCAACGTTGCACACCCGTTCCACCGCACGCGTCATGATGGCGCCTTCGGTTCTGCTCCTCTTTGCGTGGATGATCGTCCCGCTCGTGATGACGATCTATTTCTCGACGCTGAACTACAATCTTCTGAACCCCGGCACGCATGATTTCCTCGGGTTTCTCAACTACGAATATTTCATCACCGATCCTGCCTTTCTGAGCTCGCTGATCGTGACGCTGCTGCTCGTCGGCGGTGCGTTGCTGATCACCGTCATCGGCGGCATTGCGCTCGCTCTCCTTCTTGATCAGCCGATCTTCGGCCAGGGTATCGTGCGTATGCTGGTGCTTGCGCCCTTCTTCGTGATGCCGACGGTCGCAGCCCTCATCTGGAAGCATATGTTCATGAACCCGGTGAACGGGCTCCTGGCACATCTCTTCCGGTTCTTCGGGCTTGATCCGCTGACCTGGCTGGAGACGGTTCCGCTGCTGTCGATCATCATCATCATCGCGTGGCAGTGGCTGCCTTTCGCAACCCTCATCCTGCTGACGGCCCTGCAGTCGCTGGACGAGGAGCAGAAGGAAGCTGCCGAGATGGATGGCGCCGGACCGATTTCGAAATTCATCTACATCATCCTGCCGCATCTCGCCCGCGCCATCACCGTCGTCATCCTGATCGAGACGATCTTCATGCTGTCGGCTTTCGCCGAGATCCTCGTCACCACCAACGGCGGACCGGGCACGGCGACGACGAATCTGACTTATCTCGTCTATTCGCAGATCGTTCTGTCGCAGGACGTCGGCGGCGCATCGGCGGGCGGCATCATAGCCGTCATCCTCGCCAATATCGTCGCGATCTTTCTGATGCGCGCAGTCGGCAAGAATCTGGAGGCTTGAGATGGCACGCAAAGTCACCACACAACGCAAGATCGTCGTATCGATCGCCGCCTGGATCGTGGCAATTCTCATCTTCTTCCCGATCCTGTGGACGATCCTGACAAGCTTCAAGACGGAAGGCGATGCCATCGCCTCGCCGCCGCAGTTCCTCTTCTTCCACTGGACGCTGGAGAACTATTTCGAGGTGCAGTCGCGCTCGGACTACTTCCTCCACTTCGGCAACTCGGTCATCATCGCCTTCGGTTCGACCATTCTCGGCCTGCTCGTCGCAGTACCCGCCGCCTGGGCCATGGCGTTCTCGCCGACCAAGCGGACCAAGGACGTCCTGATGTGGATGCTGTCGACGAAGATGATGCCGCCGGTCGGCGCCTTCATCCCGATCTACCTGCTGTTCCAGAGCTTCGGCCTCCTGAACAACCAGTTCGCCAGCCGGGTGGGCATGGTCGTCGTGCTGATGCTCATCAACCTGCCGATCATCGTCTGGATGCTCTACACCTACTTCAAGGAAATTCCCGGCGAAATCCTCGAGGCGGCCCGCATGGACGGTGCGACGCTTGCCAAGGAGATCATCTACGTGCTGACGCCGATGGCGATCCCGGGCCTTGCCTCGACGATGCTGCTCAACATCATCCTCGCTTGGAACGAGGCCTTCTGGACGCTCAACCTCTCCGCGGTAGACGCGGCGCCGCTGAGCACCTTCATCGCCTCCTATTCCAGCCCGGAGGGCCTGTTCTATGCCAAGCTTTCGGCGGCATCGACCATGGCGATCGCTCCGATCCTGATCCTCGGCTGGTTCAGCCAGAAGCAACTCGTTCGCGGCCTGACCTTCGGCGCGGTTAAGTAAGGAAGAGAAACATGGGTAGCATTGTTCTCAAGCAAGTTTCCAAGGTCTTCGGCGAAGCCAAGGTCATTCCTTCCATTGATCTTGAGATCGATAACGGCGAGTTCGTCGTCTTCGTCGGCCCGTCGGGCTGTGGCAAATCCACGCTGCTGCGCCTGATCGCCGGCCTCGAAGACGTCTCCGGCGGCCAGATCATGATTGATGGCAAGGACGGCACCAATCTGAAGCCGTCTGAGCGCGGCCTTGCCATGGTATTTCAGTCCTACGCGCTCTATCCGCACATGAGCGTGCGCAAGAACATCGCCTTTCCGCTGAAGATGGCGAACATGCCGCAGGCGGAAATCGACAAGAAGGTCGCGGATGCCGCACGGGTCCTGAACCTGACGGATTATCTGGAGCGCAAGCCGCGCCAGCTTTCCGGCGGTCAGCGCCAGCGTGTTGCCATCGGCCGCGCCATCGTGCGCCAGCCGGCAGCCTTCCTGTTCGACGAGCCTTTGTCGAACCTCGATGCAGCGCTGCGCGTCAACATGCGCCTTGAGATCAGCGAGCTGCATCAGCAGCTGAAGACGACGATGGTCTATGTGACGCACGACCAGGTCGAGGCCATGACCATGGCCGACAAGATCGTCGTGCTCAACCGCGGCAATATCGAGCAGGTGGGCTCGCCGCTGGAGCTCTATCGCAGCCCGCGCAACCTCTTCGTCGCGGGCTTCATCGGCTCGCCGAAGATGAACTTCGTCAAGGGCGCCTATGCCCAGAGCCTCGGCGGCGACACGATCGGCGTCAGGCCGGAACACGTGCTGCTGTCGACCACGTCGGGCGACTGGCAGGGCAAGGTGCTCGTGGCCGAACATCTCGGTTCCGACACTTTCCTGCACATCGACGTTGACGGGATCGGCACGGTAACTGCGCGCGGCTCGGGCGATTTCCCGGCCCGGGCCGGCGATACCGTCTACCTGACACCGGACAAGGCGCATATTCACCGGTTTAACGCCGAAGGGCTGGCGATCTCAGCTTAAAAGCCAAGGCCGTGTGCGCTTGAGCGGGCACGGCCGACGCATCTGCTCCGGTTCGCATCCATCGATCTGCGTGGACCGGTCAAGCATAGCACCGGCGCGGGTTTCCCAGCCACCCGGAGCCAAAGACCTTTCAGAAGGACCAGAGACATGACGTGCAAATTATCGCTCGCAACTCTCCAGCAGGCGGCGGCAAAGGCAGCCATACCTGCTTATGACCGGAAGTCGCTTTCGGCTGGTATCGTGCATTTCGGTGTCGGCAATTTCCATCGTGCCCATCAGGCAATCTATCTCGACGACCTTTTCAATACCGGCGAGGCCCATGACTGGGCGATCATCGGCGCCGGCGTGCTGCCGTCGGATGCGGCCATGCGCGAGAAGCTGGCCGCCCAGGACTTCCTGACGACCGTCGTCGAGCAGGACAACAACCGCACCGCTGCGCGCGTCACCGCGCCCATGATCGACATCCTGCCGGTCGGCGACGCCAAGACCATTATCGCCAAGCTTGCCGATCCCACGATCCGCATCGTCTCGATGACGATCACCGAGGGCGGCTACTTCATCGATGCCTCCGGCAAGTTCAATCCCGCCCATCCGGCGATCGTGGCCGATGGGCAGAACCCGGATGCGCCGAAGACGGTGTTCGGCCTGATCGTCGCCGGTCTGAAGGCGCGGCAGGCTGCCGGCCTGTCGCCCTTCACTGTCATGTCCTGCGACAACATTCCTCACAATGGCGGCGTCACTAAGGCTGCCGTGGTCGGCACGGCACGGCTTTCCGATCCGGTTTTTGCCGACTGGATCGCCGCGAACGTCGCCTTCCCGAACGGTATGGTCGACCGTATCACACCGGCAACTGGTGCGCGTGAAATCGACTTGCTGAAGGACGTTTTCGATATCGAGGACAATTGGCCGGTCTATTGCGAGGAGTTCAAGCAATGGGTGCTGGAAGATAATTTCCCTGCCGGACGGCCGCCGCTGGAAAAGGTAGGCGTCACCTTCGTGCCTGATGTCACACCCTACGAGCACATGAAGATCCGCATCCTCAATGGCGGCCATGCGGCGATCGCCTATCCGGCGGCGCTGATGGATATCCATTTCGTGCATGAAGCCATGGAAGAGCCGCTGATCCGCGCCTTCCTCGCCAAGCTTGAAAACGACGAGATCATCCCCGTCATCCCGCCGGTGCCGAATACTGTGCTTGCCGACTACTTCAAGCTGATCGAGCGGCGTTTCTCCAATCCGAAGATCGCCGATACCATCCCGCGCCTGGCGCAGGACGGCTCGAACCGCCAGCCGAAGTTCATTCTGCCATCGACAGCCGATCGTCTTCGTCGCGGCGAGGATATCGTCGGCCTCGCTCTCGTTTCGGCGCTGTGGTGCCGCTACTTCGCCGGCAAGAGCGACAGCGGCAAGGAGATTGTCTTCAACGATGCCAGCGCCGATCGGCTGCATGAAGCTGCCCTCAAGGCGAAGGACGATCCGAATGTCTTCTTGGTCTTCGACGACATCTTCGGCGATGTCGCCAAGTCGGATCTTTTCCGCAAGCGCTTCGCGCATGCACTGAAAACGCTGTGGGAAAAGGGTACCCGCGTCACCCTGCAGCTATACTTGGACAACAAACTCGCGGAATAATTTCGAGCGGCCGGACCTCTCCTGTTCCGGCCGTGTTCCATTGGCGCGCCGGCATTTCCGGCGGCAGGATAGCAACAGAATTCGGGTTGGATCTGTGATGACGGGTGCGGGAACAGGGCTCGTAATCTTCGATTGCGATGGCGTGCTTGTAGATAGCGAGCCGCTGTCGGTCGGCGTGCTCATCCAGGCGATGCACGATGTCGGTGTCGAGATGAGCGAGGAGGATGTCTATAGCCGCTTCCTCGGCAAGAGCCTGGCGACGCTCGTCGACACGATGCAGACGGAATTCGATGTCTTCATCGATCAGGCATTTCTCGATCGCATCCGCAACGATCTCTACGAGCGTTTCAAGCATGAGCTGAAGCCGATCGACGGTATTGGCGCGACGCTGGATGCGCTTTCGCTGCCGCGCTGCGTCGCCTCGTCTAGCCAGCTGGAGCGCATCCGCCTCTCGCTCGGCGTGACCGGGCTTTTGGACAGGCTGGAGCCGAATATTTTCAGCGCCAGCATGGTCAAGCGCGGCAAGCCCGCGCCGGATCTCTTCCTTTATGCGGCCGAAAAGATGGGTGTCCCGCCGAAGGATTGCATCGTCGTGGAAGATAGCCCGGCGGGCATCACGGCAGCGCGTGCGGCCGGCATGACGGTCTTTGCCTTCACCGGTGGTTCGCATGCCCATTCGCCGAGTTACCGGGCGGAGCTGGAGCAGCTTTCGCCGGAAGTCGTGTTTGACGCGATGCCGGAATTGATACAACTTGTCCGCAACAAGAGATAAGTGGGCGGGACCTCTTTTGCATGCGTGATCACGTGGTTGCGGTCGATATCGGCACAGGCAGCGCACGCGCTGGTGTCTTCACCGCGAGCGGCTCACTGCTGGGAAAAAGCGAACATCCGATCCTGATGAACCGCCCGCGTGAAAACCACGCCGAGCATGATTCCGAAGATATATGGGCCGCCGTCTGCACCGCCGTTCGCGGAGCCGTGAAGGCATCCGGCGCCGATGCGTCCGCTATCGGCGCGATCGGCTTCGATGCGACCTGTTCGCTGGTCGTGCGTGACCGCGATGGCGGGCAACTCACCGTTTCCACCGGTGGCGAGAAGAGATTCGATACCATCGTCTGGCTCGATCATCGGGCGCTGGCCGAGGCTGATTACTGCACGGCCACGCGGCATGCGGTTCTCGAATATTCGGGCGAGTTCATGTCGCCGGAAATGGAAATGCCGAAGCTGATGTGGCTGAAGGAGAACCTTCCGGAAAGCTGGGCACAGGCCGGCTACTTTTTCGACCTTGCTGATTTCATGACATGGAAGGCGACCGGTTCGCTTGCGCGGTCGCGCTCGACGCTGGTGGCGAAATGGAATTACCTTGCGCATCGTGAGCCGGGCTGGCAGGCCGATTTTCTCAATGTGATCGGCCTTGGCGATCTGCGCGAACGCGGCAGCCTGCCAGACGAGAGCGTTCCCGTCGGCCGGTCCATC
Organism: Rhizobium centroccidentale; assembly: GCF_030182565.1. Classification (NCBI taxonomy): domain Bacteria; kingdom Pseudomonadati; phylum Pseudomonadota; class Alphaproteobacteria; order Hyphomicrobiales; family Rhizobiaceae; genus Rhizobium; species Rhizobium centroccidentale. The sequence goes on from NZ_JAQJCG010000020.1 coordinate 74,816, forward strand.
GGCACGCTGACGGCTGAGGCGGCGCAAGCGCTAGGTCTCGACCGTGAATGCCATGTCGGTGCGGGCATGATCGACGCCTATGCGGGCGCGCTCGGCGCACTTGCAGCCCATGCGGGCGATGCCGCCACGTTGGAGCATCAGCTGGCGCTGATTGCAGGAACATCGAGCTGCGTGGTTTCCTTTGCGCGGGAGCGCAAGCGCAGCACGGGCATGTGGGGCCCATATTACGAGGCCGTCTTCCCCGGGATGTGGCTTGCCGAAGCGGGGCAGTCGGCGACGGGCGCATTGCTTGACCATATCGTCAGCATGCATGCGGCCGGCGGGCCGCCGACGGCGGCATTGCACGATCGTATCGTTCGGCGGATTGCTCAGCTCAGGCTTGCGGAGGGTGATTCCCTTGGCGGGCGTATCCATGTGTTGCCCGATTTTCACGGCAATCGATCGCCGCTCGCCGATCCGCATGCATTGGGCGTCATCAGCGGCATGACGCTGGATGCCTCCTTCGATGGTCTCTGCCGGCTATATTGGCGCACCAGTGTCGGCATTGCGCTCGGCATTCGCCATATCCTGGAGCGGATGCGGGATTATGGCTACGTGCCCGACACACTGCATGTCGCCGGCGGCCATGTGAAGAATTCGGTGCTGATGGAACTCTACTCCGACGTGACCGGCTGCAAGGTCGTGATCCCCAAGATGAACGAGACGGTCCTGCTCGGCACGGCAATCGCCGCCTCGGTCTCCTGCGGTCTCCATGAAAGCCTGGGTGCTGCCGGCGCAGCCATGTACCCGGGCGGTCACGAGCGGCTGCCGAATGCCGAAAAGAAAGAGCTCTACGATCGCGACTACCGGCGCTTCCTCGCCATGTATCGCCATCGCGCGGAACTGGACGCCATGGAATAGGCGGCCTACCGGAGCGGCGCCTGGGCAAATATACCTTGAAGTTCTTCGATGCGGCGCGTCCTCATTTCCGCCGTTTCACCCGCGGCGTGAGCGACTGAAATCGCCAGATATTCCAGCAGCGCCATTATGGCTGAAAGGTTTTCGCGGCTATTGGCGCGTTGCGGCGGTAGGGACAGCGTGATGTTTGCGAATTCATGCGCCCATTCCGTGAATTGACCAGTTACCAGCAATACCTTGCAGCCCGCGCGACGAGCCGAGCGCGCCAGAAGACGCGAGGTGACGAAGCCCAGGGAGTCGATGACAACGAGAAGCGAATCGTCGGACGGCTCGCCGAACAGCTCGATATAGCTGCCATTGGCGCCATCGAGGAAAAGGACCTGATCACGGGCAAAGGTCAGGCGGTCGCGGAAATAGCGGCCGATCCCCGCGAGACTGGGGTGGGAGGTGATGAAGACATTGCTGGAGGACAGAATTGTCGCAACCGCGTCGTGCCATTGCGGCTGGCCGGCGAGGTTGTAGATATGCTGCAGCATCTCGACCTGTTCGGCAATTTGGGTTGCAAGCGGATGGCCTTCGCTTGCGTCCTTCTGAAGCTGTTCGAGGATATTGGGCAATTGCGACGAGAGGCTGGGCGCATTTTCCTTGAGGTGTACCTTTATCCCATCCAGACCGTGATAGCCGAGCGACCGCAGAAACCGTCCTACCGTCATCGGGCTCAGTTCCAGCCTGTCGGCAACGGAGGAAGCCGTCTCGAACGGTAGTTCATTCAGATGCTCGGAGAAATACTTAGCAATTCTTCGTTCGGCCGGAGTACCGATCTTTATATATTGTCTAAGTTTCTGACTCAGGTCTTCCAAGTTTTGCGCCTCTTTGGTGGTCTTTTCGATGTTCTATCGCGCCAATTTCTATGTCAATTGGCCATTCAATTTCGATCGGGTCGCCGATCTTGTTGCGGTTGTTGTTCTTAATGTGGCGTACAGGATATATTAGTGCAAACTGTATTACAATAATTCAAATTTTTAATTGGTACATTCATATATTTGCACGCGATATTGATATCGATGCAACCGCTTCTTAAGTGTCCAACTGCCACCAAAAGAGGTAGACCGAATGATTGGCCTTGCTGCCCGCCTCTCCCTAGAAAATCTGTTTGCGCCGGAGACGCGCAAAGTTTTCTGGAAGGTTCTGGGCCTCACATTGCTGGCGCTTCTTGTGCTCTGGTTCGTCCTGCGAGGCGCCTTCAATTCTTTCGTATTGCCTTGGCTGCAGGGCTTCATGCCGTCCGCTTCGGATTGGACGGGTTGGCTTACGCTCTTCCTTGCCATCTTCGCCGGCATCGCATTGGCATTGGTGATGGCGCTGCTGATTTCGCCGGTCACGGCCCTGATTGCCGGGCTCTTTCTCGATGATGTCGCTGAAGTTGTAGAAAAGCGCGACTACCCAGGCGATGCGCCCGGAACGGCGATGCCGATCGCCGCGGCGATGAAAAGCTCCGTGCGGTTTCTCGGCGTCGTCATCGTCGGCAATATCGTGGCGCTGTTGCTGCTGTTCATTCCGGGCGTCAACCTGATCGCCTTTTTTCTGGTGAACGGCTATCTGCTCGGACGCGAGTTCTTCGAATTCGCCGCCATGCGCTTCCGCTCACCGGACGAGGCGCGGCAATTCCGCGTCAAGCACGCCTTCACGGTCTTTCTGGCCGGCCTGGTCATCGCGGCCTTTCTGGCAATTCCGCTTCTCAATCTGCTGACGCCGCTCTTTGCCGCCGGCATGATGGTGCATCTGCACAAGCTGATTTCGCACAAGGAAGCGAACCCGCGCCTTCGATAGGTTCAGCCTGCCGCTTCAGCCCCGATGATCTGCGCCGGAAGTTCGACCAGGGGAGCGGGGATGTCCCAGGTCTTTTCCGGCGAGCGACAGAGGTCCGCGATCACGCAGCGTTCGCATTCCGGCTTGCGCGCCTTGCAGACATAGCGGCCATGCAGGATCAGCCAATGGTGGGCATGGTAGAGATACTGATCGGGGATGATCTGCATCAGTCGCTGCTCGACTTCGTCGGGCGTCTTGCCGGGGGCGAGCAGCAGCCGGTTGGCGATGCGGAAGATGTGCGTGTCGACGGCCATCGTGGCCTGGCCGAAGGCCATGGAAAGCACGACATTCGCGGTCTTGCGGCCGACGCCGGGGAGCGTTATCAACTCCTCGCGCGTCCGCGGCACTTCGCCGCCGAAATCGGTGATCAACTTTTCCGAAAGTGCTACGACATTCTTCGCCTTGTTGCGGTAAAGGCCGATCGTCTTGATATATTCGCGGATGCGCTCCTCGCCGAGATCGAGCATCTTCTGCGGGGTATCGGCGACGGCGAAGAGCGCGCGCGTCGCCTTGTTGACACCGGCATCCGTCGCCTGTGCCGACAGTGCCACCGCAACGACGAGCGTGAAGGGATTGACGTGTTCCAGCTCACCCTTCGGCTCCGGCCGCTGAATGGAGAAGCGCCGGAAAATCTCTTCCAGGTCCGCCTTGGAATAGAGGCTCTTGGCGGCCGGCTTGCGGCCTGCGGTCGCATTTGACTTTTTCGCGGTTTGGGCGCTGGATTTGATCTTTGGATTTGCCATAAACGACCTATACTCAAGTCCTATGACGGAACGCAACGCCGATACGGCTGCAGACGGCAACAGGCCGGTTTTCGCCGCCGAATTGTTTCCCCATCGCTCGCTGCCGCGAAAGGGGTTCAAGATCATGCTGGCCTTGGCCGGCATCTTTTGCCTCTTCTACAGTATCCTCTTCGTCACGCGTGGCGCCTGGCCGATCGGCATCTTCTTCGGCGCCGATTTCTTCCTGCTCTACGGCGCCTTCTGGCTGAATTATCGCTCCGGACGCGTGCGTGAAGAGGTGACGGTATCGCGCACCAACGTTTCCATCCGCAAGTTTTCGCCGACGGGGCGGATGGTGGAACATGATTTCAATCCGTTCTGGACGCGGTTCCTCGTTCGCCGCCACCGCGAGATCGGCGTCGTCTCCATGCATGTGCGCGACAGACGCCACGATACCGATGTCGGCTCCTTTCTCAATCCGGAGGATCGCGAGAGCTTTGCCAAGGCTTTCAAGCGGGCATTGGCGACGGTGACGCAGCGGATATGAGCCGCTTGCCCAAATCGGCGATATCACATTTTTGCAGAGAGACCATATGCGCAAGAAACGGGTGGTTTTAGCCCTCTTGCCGTGGTTTTCTCCTTTCCAAGGAGAAAGATCATGAATGCGATTGCACAGCTGAAGAAAGACATCACCCCGGAAGGTCAGGATTACGACACCGTGCGGGAGGTCATCGAGCTCATCACGGAGGAATATCGCGACCAGCCTTCGCTGGAGATGCTTGCCGATCGGCTTGGCCAATCGCCGACCCAATTGCAGAAGACGTTTACGCGCTGGGCCGGTCTGTCGCCCAAGGCGTTTCTGCAGGCCGTCACGCTTGATCATGCGAAGCGGCTCCTGCGCAAGGAGGATCTGCCGCTGCTGGAGACCTCCTTCGAGGTCGGCCTGTCCGGTCCGAGCCGGCTGCACGATCTTTTCGTCACGCATGAGGCGATGTCGCCGGGCGAATGGAAGGCGAGGGGCAATGGTCTGGTGATGCGCTATGCGTTTCACATCTCGCCCTTCGGGCTCGCCTTGATCATGGTCACGGATCGCGGCCTTGCCGGTCTCGCCTTCAGCGATTCCGGCAATGAGAAAGCTTGCCTCGCCGACATGACCTGCCGCTGGCCGAATGCCGAGTTCATCGAGGACCCGCATGCCACGGCGCCTTACGCGGCGCGTATCTTCGAGCGATCCAAGTGGTCGAGCGATCAGCCGCTGCGGGTGGTTCTGATCGGCTCGGATTTCCAGCTTCGCGTATGGGAAAGCCTGTTGAAGATCCCGATGGGCCGCGCCGTGACCTATTCCGACATCGCCAGGGATATCGGCCAGCCGACGGCCATGCGGGCCGTAGGTGCGGCTGTCGGACGTAACCCGATCTCCTTCGTCGTGCCCTGCCATCGTGCGCTGGGCAAGAATGGGCAGCTGACGGGCTATCACTGGGGGCTGACGCGAAAGCGGGCGATGCTGGGATGGGAAGCGGGGGATGCTTGAGGGGGGGTTCGAAAGTTTTGAGATCGCTGAGGCTCTGATACCCCCCTCTGTCGCTTTCGCGACATCTCCCCCACAAGGGGGGAGATCGTTGGGAGTTTGGGGATCGCCCTAATGAATGTTTAGCTGCTGCAACTTCAGCAGACTCGATGTTTGCTTTGAAGTGAGAGGTTGCCGCGCATTACCAATCTCCCCCCTTGTGGGGGAGATGTCACGAAGTGACAGAGGGGGGTCGCACTTTCGACGCGCTCGGAGCTGCCGGCCGAAGCGCCCTCAAGCTGCCTTAGCCATCGCCATCTGCAGTAGCGCCTTGGCGGCACTTTCATCCGTGATCAAAGTATTGCAGCCGATGCGCTTGATGGTGGCGCTGATCGCCTGCGCGCGGTGGGCGCCGCCGGAGGAGATCACGATGTGCTTTGCCTTTTTCAGCGTATCGAGATCGACCGACATGACGCGCTTGTTGATCGGGTGATCGACAGAATTTCCGTCGGCATCGAGGAAGTTGAACATGGTGTCGCAGACGCAGCCCATTTCGATCAGCTCCTCCAGTTCCCGCTTCGAGATGAAGCCTTCCGACAGTGATGTCGATTGTGGGCCGATATCGCCGCAGCTGACGATGGCGAGATCGAGGTTTTCCGCCAGCCGATAGATGGCCTCGAGGCCGCATTTCTCGATGAGATTGCGCTTGGTCTCGACGGAGTCGACGAGCAGCGGTGCCAGGAACATGTAGCACTCCGCGCCGAGCTGGCTTGCCAGACGCCAGGTATAATCGATCGGGTTTGTCTGATGGACGGCGACGATGCCGCCGAGTAGGGAGACCACCTTGCAATTGTCGCGGCGAGTCGGACGGAAGCTCGCGAGCGAAGCCGTCATCGTCCGGCCCCAGCCGACGCCGATCGTATAATTGTCGGGGATGGCCTCCGTCAGGAACTGGCCAAGCGCCAGGCCGACGCTCTTTGCCTGGGCGTTCACATCGCCGCCGGCGGGCTCGGGAACGACGATCGCCTCGTCGAGACCATATGTGCGCTCGAGTTTGATCGCCAGTTCCACGCAGTCGTCAATGTCTTCGGTGATCCAGATCTGCACTTCGGCGCGGCGCATGGCCTCGTCCAGCAGGCGGATGACCGTGGTGCGGCTGATGCCGAGCTGTTCGGCAACATCTTTCTGCGTCAGGCCCTGATTGTAATAGAGCCAGGCGGCGCGAAGCCTCAGGGAGGAGGTCTCCGAATAGGCGGTATGGGTTCCGCGTCTCAGTTTGGCCACAGGTCCTCCGGCGAGATTGTCGCATGCGCCGTTTAACGTCATGATCCGCCTGAGATGCGAAAGGATTTTGGCAGATGACTGGAGCAGGCGAGATCAGCTCTTCTGCTGCCGATATTCTATGACATGAAACTTATGTCAATCGAATTGCACAAATGTCCTTGACTTTTCCGTGCGAGATTGCTGATAGTCAGCGCTGAGGAATTCGGTCTTGTCCAGTCGAGGAGGACAATGTGCGAGTGCTGCTGAGAGCAGGTGCCAGGCCGGACAGGGAGCCATATAGGGCACCCGATACCGGCGGAAAGCTTGTTTTTGGAAGGTTGTCTCCTCATCGCTCGGCCGTTCACCGGAAATGGAACTTTCGCTGTTTTTATCCCGTTACCGAAACATAGGAGAAGGAAGGCTGCACTCCCCTGACGCCTTCGGTCCCGTCCGGCGAAAGACCGGATCCGCCGCCTGACATCTCCCATCCAAATGGGCCTCATTCAACAAGGATACCTGTTATGACTTCCAAGCTTGATCAACTCCGCGCCATGACGACGGTCGTGGCCGATACCGGCGATATCGAGGCAGTCGCTCGCCTGAAGCCGGTGGATTGCACCACCAACCCGACCATCGTCTTGAAGGCGCTCGGCACGCCGATGTTCGCCGATGCGATCAAGGAAGCCGTTGCCTGGGGCAAGAAGCAGGGCGGTGCGTCCGAAGCCGTCGTTGCCGCCGTTGCCGACCGCCTGGCGATCTCTGTCGGCGCAGCGCTCTCCGGTCTCGTTCCCGGCCGTGTCTCGACCGAAGTCGATGCCGACCTCTCCTTCAACACTGAAGCTTCGCTGGCCAAGGCCCGCGCCATCATCGCGGCCTACAAGGAGCGCGGCATCGAGCGTGACCGTATCCTGATCAAGCTCGCCTCCACCTGGGAAGGCATCCGCGCCGCTGAAGTGCTGCAGAAGGAAGGCATCGACTGCAACCTGACGCTGCTCTTCAGCAAGGCCCAGGCGATCGCTTGCGCCGATGCCAAGGCCTTCCTGATCTCGCCCTTCGTCGGCCGCATCCTCGACTGGTACAAGAAGTCGACCGGCAAGGACTACACTGCGGAAGAAGATCCGGGCGTCATCTCGGTGCGCGACATCTACCATTACTACAAGGCCAACGACATCAAGACGATCGTCATGGGCGCCTCCTTCCGCAACACCGGCGAAATCGAAGCGCTGGCCGGATGCGACCGCCTGACGATCAGCCCGAACCTGCTCGACGAACTTTCCAAGGACGAAGGCAAGCTGGAGCGTAAACTCTCGCCGGAGCCCAAGGGCTCGGTCGAGAAGATCGCGGTCGACGAAAAGACCTTCCGCTGGATGATGAACGAAGACGCAATGGCTACTGAGAAGCTCTCCGAAGGCATCCGCGCCTTCGCCAAGGATCTCGGCACGCTGCGCGCCATGGTCAGCAAGGAGCTGCAGCTCGCGGCTGCTTGAAGGTGAGATTGGCTCTCTTTGGGGAGTGGCTGCTCAGGGGTGTCGCAGGAATGCGGCGCCCTTTTGTTTTGGGTGGAGTTTTGAGTTCGCTGAGCCTGCAGCACCCCCCTCTGTCACTGTCGTGACATCTCCCCCACAACGGGGGAGATCGTGGGGGCGCATCATTGGCCCCACAAAAACGAGGCTCGATCGTTCAGCGGATGTGAGGCTTATCAGCTTTCGAGAACAGCACTGCGGGCTACCAATCTCCCCTCTCATGAGGGAGATGTCACGAAGTGACAGAGGGGTATCACGGGTGCGGCAGATGTGAAGTATGCGATAACCTATCGATCCCCAATAAACTCTGCCCTGACCTTCTCCGACTGCCCACCGATCGTCGGCGCTGCCATATCGTTTTTTGCTCGAACACCATTCACCCGGATTGGGCTTGCCGTCGTGCGCACGGAGGTGCCGTCATCGCGGGTCACTATCTGCAGCATGTCGAGCTTACGGAAGGCGGCACTTTGCAAGAGCTTTGGCCAATCCAGCACTTCCGCCGCCCAGATATCGGCAGGTTCCAGGAGATCGAGCCATGCGCGAACGGTCTTTTCCTGTAGGCGGCTGGCGATCATGCTCTTGATCTCGTCACGGCGCTGGAAGGCATCGTTCGGCGTGCACTCAGCAAGCGTGGGCAAATCGAACAGCGGCGCGAGTTTCGCCAATGGCATCATCGCGATCGCCAGCCAGCCATCGGCGCAACGATAGACGCCGTAGGGCGCGGCGAGATAGGCGTGGGCATTGCGCACGGCGGATTTCTTCGGCAGGCGGCCGCCGTCGTTCAGGTGCGTGGTCAGGACCTCGAACTGGAAGTCGACCATCGCTTCCAGCAGGCTCGTTTCCACATGCACGCCATGGCCGGTGACGCCGCGGCGCACCAGTCCGGCAAGGATGGCCTGAACCAGGAGATTACCGGCCAGCATGTCGGCGACGGCGAGCCCGAAGGGCACAGGCCCGTCATCGGCCTCGCCGTTCAGCCACATGGCGCCGGAGCGGGCCTGCGCCAGCAGATCCTGTCCGGGCAAGTGGCGCCATTCATTGTCGGGGCCGTATCCGGTGATGCTGCCATAGACGATACGGGGATTGATCGCGGCAACGGCAGCGTAATCGAGGCCAAGCCGTTCGATGACGCCGGGGCGAAAATTCTGGATGACGACGTCGGCCTTGGCGATCAGCGTGCGCAGTTCCTGAAGATCGCTTGCATCCTTCATGTTGAGGGCAAAGCTCTCCTTGCCGCGATTGATGGCGTGAAAAAGCGTGGAGTCACCGCCGATCTCGGTGTCGCTGAGATAAAGCCGGCGGCAGAGATCGCCGCCATCGGGCCGCTCGATCTTGATGATCCTCGCGCCGAGATCGCCGAGCCTTAGCGCCGCCATCGGGCCGGCAAGAAACTGACTCATATCCAGCACGATGATGCCGGAGAGCAGGCCGTCTTCATTATCCTTGGTCATGTCAGACTTTCAGCGCCGGCGCGTCCGCGGGCCGCCCGTTCCTGTAGCGCACGGTCTGGATATGCTCGCAATAGAGCACCAATTCGCCTTCGCCCTTGAAGACTTCGTAAGACGAGCGGATCAAGCCGAGTTCGCCATATTTCGGCTGCTTATCGAGATTGGTGCGGATGGTGTAGATCGTCTCACCGATGAAGGTGGGCTTGATGAAGCGCAGCTTGTCGTAACCATAGGAAAAGGCGTTCACGCAATTGGTCGCGACAAGCCCGAGGCCGGCGGAAAAGACGAAGGCGCCGGCAACCAGCCGCTTGCCGAACAGGCCCTCGGTTTCCGCAAAAATCTGATCGCTGACATAAGGATGCATGTCGAGCACCAGCGCGTTGAACTGCTGGGACTCGCCTTCGGAGATCGTGCGGCGCAGAGAACGGATCCTGTGGCCGATCTCGAAATCTTCGTAGAACCAGTTCTCCGCATTCCAGACGGGGATTTCGGCGTGATCGGCCGGCATGGTTTTTGGATGGGTGCTGGATATGCCGACGGTGGCGGTCATGGCATGTCTTTCGATGGAAACCTCCGATCTCAGAGAGACCAGAGGCGCTTGGCATTGAGGTGATAGAGCCGGCTGCGTTCGTCGATGCTTACGCCTTGCATTAGTGCGTGAGTGGCAGCGACCCAGGTGGAGAGATTGCCGCCGAGCGTGCAGACCGGCCAATCGCTGCCCCATATAACGCGGTCCCAGCCGAAGCTTGCGATGCAATGTTCGACGAAGGGCCGCAGCGTTTCCGGCGTCCAGTTGTCCGGATCGGCATAGGCGACGACGCCGGAAATCTTGACGATGACGTTCGAGCGTTTGGCAACTTCCTTGATACCAGACGCCCAGCTTTCGCTGAGCCCGTCTTTCACCGCCGGCACGCCGCAATGGTCGAGAATGAACCGGACGTTGGGATTGAGGTCGATCAGCGTGATCGCCTTGGACATCTGATGCGGCAGGACGCAGAGATCGAAGGTGAGCCTGGTATTGCCGAGCCGCTTCAGGTTCTCGCGGAAGAGGGCGCCTTCGGAGACATCATCGGGCACGACATGCAGCACACGGCGGAAACCTTTGACGAAGGGATCGGCGAGCACGCGTTCGAGATAGGCGGGGAAGTTCGTGCTCTCAGGACGGCAGGCGGCGATGGCACCCCTGAGGAGGCTGCCGGGCTCACGGCTCAGGCCTTTGACGTAATCGCTTTCCCGTTCGATATCATCCTCGGCGACGTCGACTTCCATGTGAAGCGTATCGGTGATCCCAAGCCGCTTGGCCTCGCGCGCATAGTCTTCATAGAGGCTGTCGCGATTGAGCGCGCCGGCGCCGGCCAGCCAAGGATAGGCGAGACGTTTCCGGTCGACGATGTGCAGATGGCTGTCGAAAAGCATGGCGTTCCTCCCATACCTGCTTGCTCAACATATACTCACAGAAGAATAGTTTATTCAAATAAAAATTATAACTCGGCCTTGTCCACTGTGCCGGCCACGGTTTCGGAGATTTGCTTGGCCGCTTCCCGGACATATTCGACCACCTGCTCGCGCGTAGGCGCCTTCGGGTTCACTGGCTCGATATAGGGGCAGGTGAGGGCGGCAAGCGCGTTGCCGTCCATTGCCAGCACGGGCGCGGAAATATTGTGTACGCCGCTCGTCTGCAGGCTGCTCATGGTTTCGAAGCCCTTTTCACGGATTGCTGCAAGCTTTTCCTCGAGATCGGCAGGCGGCTCCTCCGGATCCTGTTCCTGGCGTCTCTGCTCGTTGATCATCATCTGGCGCTGCTTTGCATCCCGGAATGTCAGAAGAATATGGCCGGAGCCGGTATTATAGAGATTGATCTGCGCGCCGACGCGGATGGAGATGCCCCAATAGGTCGGCGAATCCTGCTGTGCGATGACGACGACTGAGCCCCGGTCATAGATGGCCAGATGACAGGCCTGCTCGGCACGGTTGGAGAATTCGCGCATCAGCGGCGTGGCGAAGGAGACGAGGCGACGCACCGGCGCATGATAATGCGCAAGGCCGAAGAGCTTCAGCGTTAGATAGAAACGATCGCCATCCTGCCGCTGCACATAGCCGCGCCGCACGAGACGATCGAGCATGCGGTAGAATTCGTTGGGGCTCTTGTTGAGCGCCTTGGCGATTTCGGCCTGGGTCAAGCCGCCGTCGATCGTCGCCAGCAGCTCCAAAATGTCGAGTCCCTTGTCCAGCGCCGGCGCGCGGTAGCGGTCACTATCGTCTTCTATGCTCATCAACATAGTCCCCATGCGAAGAAACATGAATCATCATTCATATATGAATGAAGGCATTTTACAAGCGCACGATCGCGGCTTGACGGCCAATGAATAAGATGTTTACTTATAAATCATTGATCCATATTTGGGTCGCGAGGACGATCGGACAAGGGGTCCGAGCTTAAGGGAGGAAGTTCGATGAGGAATTGGAGGGCCGGTTTAGCTGCCGGCACGATGGCATTGCTTGCCGGCACAGCGGTCTTCGCTGCCGATCTGCCGGGTAAATTTCCGGGTGTGACGATCGACGCCAAGCTCATCGGCGGTCAGCAATATGAGCCGCTCTACGCGCGCATTTCCGAGTGGGAGAAGGAAACCGGCGCCAAGGTCAACATCCTGTCGAAGAAGAACCACTTCGAGCTCGATAAGGAAATCAAGTCGGACATGGCCTCGGGCAGCATCTCCTGGTGCGTCGGCTCGAACCATTCGTCCTTCGCGCCGCAATATCCTGATCTCTACACCGATCTTTCGAAGCTGCTGCCAAAGGAAGAAATCGCCCAGTTCGTCGATTCCACAATTCAGGCCTCGACCATCGACGGCCGTCTGATCATGTTGCCGCGTGCCCAGTTCGACGTCTCGGCGCTCTACTATCAGAAGAGCCTCTATAAGGACGAGGCCAAGAAGACGGCGTTCAAGGCGAAGTACGGCTATGATCTTGCGCCGCCGAAGACCTGGAAGGAAGTTTCCGATCAGGCGGTCTTCTTCTCCAACCCGCCGAACTTCTTCGGCACGCAATTCCCCGGCAAGGAAGAGGCCATCAACGGCCGCTTCTATGAAATGCTGGTCGCCGAAGGCGGCGAATATCTCGGCAAGGACGGGAAGCCTGCCTTCAATTCCGAAGCCGGCGTGCGCGCGCTCGACTGGTTCGTCAACATGTACAAGGCCAAGGCCGTTCCGGCTGGCACGACCAACTACCTGTGGGACGATCTCGGCGCTGGTTTTGCTTCCGGCTCGATCGCGCTCGATCTCGACTGGCCGGGCTGGGCGACCTATTTCAACGATCCGAAATCCTCGAAGATCGCCGGCAATGTCGGCGTCGTCGTGCAGCCCGTCGGCTCCTCCGGCAAGCACACCGGCTGGTCCGGGCATCACGGCTTTTCGGTGACTGAATCCTGCGCCCACAAGGATGCGGCCGCTTCGCTCGTCTGGTTCCTGACCAACGACGACTCGCAGAAGCTCGAAGCCGCCAACGGCACGCTGCCGACCCGTAAGGCCGTATGGGAGTGGGATATCCAGCAGGCTGCTTCCGATCCTTACAAGAAGGAAGTGCTGAGCACCTTCCAGGAAGCCATGAAATATGCCTTCCCGGTTCCGCGTACGCCGCAATGGATCGAGATTTCCAACGTCGTCTATCCTGAACTTCAGGCCGCGATCCTCGGCGACAAGAGCTCGAAGGAGGCGCTCGACGCCGCGGCGCAAAAGGCGACCGATGTCCTGAAGGATGCCGGCGCGCTCTAAGCGATGCAATCGGAGTCCCGCGTTTTGAAGAGCGCGGGACTTCTGCAAACTGACTTCGAGAATGGCGATCGGCATCGCGAGGGGCCAGTTCGTGCCTGCCGGTTTTGTGCCGGGTCTCGTCCCAAGTAATCCATTCCAAGCAGTCCGGGCCACGCTGCCGAGGAATGCCGACAGGTGCAAACTATGCTCAAAAGAATATCTCCACCGGCCCTGCTTCTTCTTCCGGCGATCATCGTCCTAGTGGCCGTGGTTCTATTTCCGCTGCTTCTGTCCTTCTATTCCAGCTTCACGCCGTTTCGCCTAACAAGGCCGGCGACGCTCTTCACCTTCATCGGCCTGCGCAATTACATCCGTATCCTCACCGATCCAGTGTTTCTCGCGGCTTTCGTGCGCACCGTGGTGCTTTTGACGATCGCGCTCAATCTGGAAATGCTGCTCGGTCTCGGATTGGCTTTGCTGGTCAACAAGGCGACCCACGGCAAGCGGGTGCTGCGCACGCTGATGATGTTTCCGATGATGTTCTCGCCTGTCCTCGTAGGTTTCCAGTTCAAATTCATGTTCAACGACAATGTCGGCATCATTAACAATGCCCTGCAATCCCTGGGCATTACCGAGACGGCCATTCCCTGGCTGATCGATGGCAATCTGGCACTGCTTTCCATCGTCATTGCCGAAGTCTGGTCGTCGACATCGGTCTTCGCGATCCTGATCCTTGCCGGGCTGCTCGCCATGCCGCAAGAGCCAGTCGAGGCCGCGAAGGTCGATGGCTGCACCAGCTGGCAGACCTTTCGCTATGTCACCTGGCCGTTCCTGATGCCCTTTGCCTTCATCGCCATGACGATCCGCTCGCTCGACGTTGCCCGCGCCTATGACATCGTCAAGATCATGACCGATGGCGGGCCGGCGCGGCGCACGGAGTTGATCTGGACGCTGGTCGGGCGCACTGCCTATGCCGACGCGCAGATGGGGCTCGCCAACGCCATGGCCTATGTCTCGATCATCCTTTCGATCGTCTTCACCGTCTATTTCTTCCGTAAGCTGGCGCTTGCCCGCACCCAGATCGGAGCGGAGTGGTAATCATGGATCGCAACGCTCAACAACGCTTGCAGCGCCGCCTCCGGAAGGTCGCCTATCTCATCGGCCTCTTCCTTGCGATGCTCGTCATCTGCCTGCCCGGCTTTTGGATCGTCATCAGCTCGCTGCGCCCGACCGTGGAAATCATGGCGAAGCCGCCGGTCTGGATTCCACAGGAGCTGTCGCTGGAGGCCTATCGCGCCATGTTCAGCGGCGTCGGGCAGGGCGGCATTCCCGTCTGGGATTATTTCCGCAATTCGCTCATCATCTCCGTCACCTCGACCGCCATTGCCCTCGTCATCGGGATGTCGGGCGGCTATGCCTTCGCTCGCTTTCGTTTCGCAGGCAAGTCGGCCGTGTTCCTCGGGCTGATGCTGACGCGCTCCGTACCCGGCGTGGCGCTATCGCTGCCGCTCTTCATGGTCTATGCGCGGCTCGGCATCATCGATACGCATTTCGGCCTGATCCTCACCTATGTCGCGCTGAACGTGCCGTTCACGATCTGGCTGATCGACGGCTTCTTCCGACAGGTACCGAAGGATCTCGCCGAGGCCGCGCAGATCGACGGCTGCACGCGCTGGCAGGCGTTCTGGCAGGTGGAATTTCCGCTAGCAGGCCCCGGCATCGCATCGGCCGGCATCTTCGCCTTCCTTACCTGCTGGAATGAATATGCTCTCGCCTCGCAGCTGACGCGTTCCGTCGATTCCAAGACGCTGCCTGTGGGCCTGCTCGACTACACGGCCGAGTTCACCATCGACTGGCGCGGCATGTGCGCGCTGGCGGTCGTGATGATCATTCCGGCGCTCGCTCTTACTTTCATCATTCAGAAGCATCTGGTGTCGGGTCTGACATTCGGTGCGGTCAAAGGTTGATCTCCATGGCTCAGGTTTCCCTTAAAAAACTCGTCAAGCGCTACGGCGCGCTGGAAATCGTCCACGGGATCGATCTCGACATCGCGGACAAGGAGTTCATCGCGCTCGTCGGCCCGTCCGGCTGTGGCAAGTCGACGACGCTGCGCATGATCGCCGGCCTGGAGGATGTCTCTGACGGCACGATCGAAATCGGCGATACGGTCGTCAACGACCTGCCGCCGCGCGACCGCAATATCTCCATGGTGTTCCAGTCCTATGCGCTCTATCCGCATATGACTGTGCGTGAGAACATGGGCTTCTCGCTGAAGATCGCCAAGCAGCCGCAGGCCGAGATCGACAAGCGGGTCAATGAAGCAGCGGCCATTTTGAGCCTCGAAGCCCTGATGGATCGCCGCCCGGCGCAGCTTTCCGGTGGCCAGCGTCAGCGCGTTGCAATGGGTCGCGCCATCGTCCGCCAGCCCGAGGTCTTCCTCTTCGACGAGCCGCTGTCGAACCTCGATGCCAAGCTGCGCACGCAGATGCGCACCGAGATCAAGAAACTGCATGCCAAGGTGCAGTCGACGGTGGTCTACGTGACGCACGACCAGGTAGAAGCCATGACGCTGGCCGACCGCATCGTCATCATGCGCGACGGCCACATCGAACAGGTCGGCACGCCGGACGAAGTGTTCAAGCGGCCCGCCACCCGCTTCGTTGCCGGTTTCATCGGTTCGCCGCCGATGAACATCGAAGAGGCGACGCTGAAGGGCGGAGAACTCATCTTCAAGAATGGCGACCGTCTGCCGCTGCCGAACCAGTTTGCCGGCAAGGTCAGGGAAGGAGAAAAGGTCGCCTTCGGTCTCAGGCCCGACGATATCTTCCCGACCGGCCACGGCCTGCATTCCGGCGTGGAATCGGCTGTCTACGAGCTGACCTTGCCGGTTGCCATCACCGAACCGCTCGGCAATGAAACACTCGTCTTTGTCGAATTCGCCGGGCGCGAATGGGTGACGCGTATGCTCAATCCGCGCGCGCTGAAGAGCGGCGAACGGCTGAAGATGAGCTTCGATCTCAGCCAGGCACATCTGTTCTCCGCCGAAACCGGCAAGAGCCTGGCAAACTGAGGAATAGCTCCCATGGCACGTATCGAGAAAATTGAACTGCGCATGGTCGACCTGCCGCCGAAAGTGAAGCGGACGGATGCCATCCAGAGCTTCGTCAGTCAGGAGACGCCGATCGTCACCATCACCGACAGCGACGGCGCAGTCGGCACCGGCTACAGCTATACGATCGGCACCGGTGGCTCGTCCGTCATGCGGCTGCTGTCCGACCATCTGGTGCCGCTGCTGATCGGCGCGGATGCCGATTGCATCGAGGCGATCTGGCACAGACTGGAATTCGCCACACACGCTACGACGATCGGGCCGATCACAGCGCTGGCGCTTGCGGCCGTCGATACCGCGCTTTGGGATCTACGGGCCAAGAAGCAAGGCCTGCCGCTCTGGAAGCTTGCCGGTGGCGCCAAGGATTGTTGCCCGCTCTACACGACGGAAGGCGGCTGGCTGCACATCGAGAAGGAAGCTTTGGTCGAAGATGCGCTGCAGGCGAAGGCTAAGGGTTTCTCCGGCTCGAAGGTGAAGATCGGCAAGCCGCATGGCTCGGAGGATTACGACAGATTGGCGACGATGCGTCTGGCGCTCGGCTCTGGCTTCGAGATCATGACCGACTGCAATCAGGGCTTTACCGTCGATGAGGCGATCCGCCGGGCGGCACGTCTGAAGGAGCTGGACCTCGCCTGGATCGAGGAGCCGCTGCCAGCTGATGATCTCGACGGCCACATCCGGCTGACCCGATCGACGCCGACGCCGATCGCAGTCGGCGAATCCATGTATTCGATCCGGCACTTCCGGGAGTATATGCAGAAAGGCGCCTGCTCGATCGTGCAGGTGGATGTCGCCCGCATCGGCGGCATCACGCCCTGGCTGAAGGTCGCCCATGCCGCCGAAGCCTTCGACATTCCCGTCTGCCCGCACTTCCTGATGGAGCTGCATGTCAGCCTCACCTGCGCCGTGCCGAACGGCAAATATGTTGAATACATTCCACAGCTCGACGACCTCACGACGAAGGGCATGGAAATCGTCGACGGCAAGGCGCTCGCTCCTTCGGAACCCGGCATCGGCATCGCCTGGGATTGGGAAGCCGTGAAGGCGCGCTCGATCGGCGAGTTTACGCGCGAAATCCACGGCTGAGGAGGAACGGGCCATGCAGCGGATGGGAATGGTGATCGGCCTGGAGCCGGCTAAGGTTGCGGAATACAAGGCGCTGCATGCGGCCGTCTGGCCCGAGATCCTGGCGCTGATCTCAGACTGCAACATCACCCACTATTCGATCTTCCTGAAAGAGCCGGAAAACCTGCTCTTCGGCTATTGGGAATATGTCGGCACGGACTTCGAGGCCGACATGCGCAAGATGGCCGCGAGCCCGAAGAACCAGGAATGGTGGTCCGTCTGCATGCCTTGCCAGAAGCCGCTCGAAACCCGCAAGGAGGGCGAGTGGTGGGCCATGATGGAAGAGGTGTTTCATCATGATTAGAGACTGGAGTGGAACAGACCGCGAAGCGGTCACCTCCCCCTTGAGGGGGGAGGTCGCGCGGAACGCGCGGGTGGGGGTGATGCTCCGGCCGCAAAGCGTTGCCGTTTTCGCACGAGGAGGGATCACCCCTCCCCGGACCGTTGGTCCGACCCTCCCCCTCAAGGGGAGGGTGTTATGACCTTCGATCCCAAATCTCTCCGCCAATGGTGGCCTAAACCTACAAATCCTCGCCCCATCTTGATCTTCGGTGCGGGCAGCATTGTCGGCGACGCGCATCTTCCGGCTTATAAGCAGGCCGGCTTTCCGGTCGCGGGTCTTTACGATCCGAACGCCGAGAAGGCGGCGGCGCTGGCGGCTCAATGGGGTATTCGAGCTTTCGCCTCAGAGGCAGAAGCCCTTGCCGTCGAGCGTGCGATCTTCGATCTGGCGACGCCACCCGCTGCCCACGCCTCTATTCTCGGCAAGCTGCCGCGCGGCGCCTACGCGCTGATCCAGAAGCCGATGGGCAGCGATCTTGCCGGGGCGACGGAAATCCTGCGCGTCTGCCGCGAGCGGGATATCAAGGCGGCCGTCAATTTCCAGCTTCGCTTCGCGCCGATGATGCTGGCGCTTTATGATGCCGTGAACAAAGGCTGTCTCGGCGAAGTCGTCGATTTCGACGCATGGCTGGCGCTTGCGACACCGTGGGGGCTCTGGCCTTTCCTGAAAGGCCTGCCGCGGATCGAGATCGCCATGCACTCGATCCACTATCTCGATTTCATTCGTGGGCTGCTCGGCAATCCCCAAGGCGTTCATGCCAAGACCATCGGCCATCCCAATCATGATGTCGCGCAGACGCGGACGGCGGCAATCCTCGATTATGGCGACAAGGTTCGCTGCGTGCTCTCGGTCAATCACGACCATGATTTCGGCCGCAAGT
Source organism: Rhizobium centroccidentale (assembly GCF_030182565.1). Lineage (NCBI taxonomy): Bacteria > Pseudomonadati > Pseudomonadota > Alphaproteobacteria > Hyphomicrobiales > Rhizobiaceae > Rhizobium > Rhizobium centroccidentale. Next base: position 93,251 of record NZ_JAQJCG010000020.1, read on the forward strand.
TCCAGGCCTGCGAGTTTCGCATCGCCGGCACCAAGGGTGCTGCTTATGTGAAATTGGGCGTCAATCTCGACTATCCGCGCGGCGAGCCGGACGAGCTGTGGATTCGTCCCGAGGGTGGCAGCGATTGGATCGAGGTCAAGCTGGAAGGCGCCTGGTTCCCGGATGCGTTCGTCAATCGCATGGCCAACCTGCAGCGCTTCGCATCCGGCGAAGATCAGGAGTTGATCGGCTCCGTCGAGGATGCCTGGCAGACCATGGCGCTCGTCGAGGCCGCTTATCAATCGAGCGCCACACCAGCGACACCGATTGCAGAACTTCCAAAGGCTTGAGCAATGGCAGAACAAACCCTCTATTTCGAAGATTATGAACTCGGCCACGTCAGGATGACCACGGGACGGACGATTACCGAGACCGATTTCGTTGTCCATGCCGGTCATACCGGCGATTTCTTCCCGCATCACATGGATGCGGAGTTCGCCAGGACCTTGCCCGGCGGCCAGCGCATCGCGCACGGCACGATGATCTTTGCGATCGGCGTCGGGCTCACCGCCTCGCTCATCAATCCCGTCGCCTTTTCCTATGGCTACGACCGGCTCCGCTTCGTCCGCCCGGTGCATATCGGCGATACGATCCGCACGCGCGTCACCATCTCGGCGAAGGAGGATGATCCGAAACGGCCGGCGTCCGGTCGTGTCGTTGAACGCTGCGAAGTGCTGAACCAGCGCGACGAAGTCGTACTTGCCGCCGATCATATCCTGGTCGTCGAGCGGAAGCCGAGCGCGGGGAAGGCATGATGGTGAAGCTGAAGGGAATGACATGGTCGCATCCCCGCGGCTATGATCCGATGATTGCCTGCTCGAAGGTGTGGCAGGAAAAGACTGGCGTCGAGATCGGTTGGGAAAAGCGGTCGCTACAGGATTTCGAGACCTTTCCGGTCGAAGAGCTCGCCGCGCAATACGATCTCATCGTCATCGATCATCCGCATGTCGGCCAGATCACCCGCGAGAACTGCCTGCTGCCCCTCGATGATGCTGAACATGCGGATGAAATCGCGGCGATCGCAGGCGGCACTGTCGGCTGCTCCTATTCAAGCTACAACTGGCAGGGCCGGCAATGGGCCTTTCCGCTCGATGCGGCGACGCAGGCGCAGGCCTATCGGCCCGATCGGCTGAACGCGCCGGTCAAGGACCTTGCCGAGTTCGTGACGCTTGCCAAGGAAGGCAAGGCGATTCTGCCGATGCGGCCGCCGCATTCGTTGATGACCTTCATCACGCTGGCTGCGCATCTCGGCACCCCCTGCAGCGTTGAGGGTCTGGATTTCATCGCGAAAGCAGACGGCGAAGCGGTACTCGACTGGATGGCGCGGATCGTCGCCGGTATGGATGCCCGCTGTTACGAGATGGACCCGATCGCCGTACTCGACCTGATGGGCCAGCCCGACAGCCCCCATGTGGCGTCGCCCTTCATCTACGGTTACGTCAATTATTCCTTTGCGGGTTTCAGGCCGGCACGGATCGCCTTTGCGGATATGCCAGTTATCGACAGGCGGCCGCCGAATGGTTCGGCGCTGGGTGGCACCGGCATTGCCGTGTCGGCACGGACAAAGGCGCCGGAGGAGGCGAAGGCCTTTGCGCGCTGGATCGCCGGTGGGCCAGTGCAGGCAGGCATATATGCAAGCGGAAACGGACAGCCGGGTCACGCAGACGCCTGGGTCAGCGATGCGGTCAATATGCCGGCGCTCGATTTTTACCGCAATACGCGCGCGACGCTGGAGGGCGCCTATGTGCGGCCGCGGCACGACGGCTACATGGCATTTCAAAGCGACGCATCCGAGACGATTAGCAATGGACTGCGAGCCGGCGAACAACATACAGTCCTTATCGACAAGCTGAACCGACGCTTTGCGCAGTCCTTCGAGGGTTGAGGAAGAACTGCGTCAACTGATTGTTATTGCATGATCTTGTCCCCGAGTTTCGGCGATGCAGCCGGCGGAATGGATAGGATCATGGTCCCGGAGAAAAGGATCAGGATTATGGGTCACGGATTGGAAGGCAAGAAGGTGGTCATCACGGCGGCGGGGCAAGGCATCGGCCGCGCGTCGGCGGAGCGCTTCATCTCGCTCGGTGCGCATGTCTACGCCACCGACATCAACGAGCAGACGCTCTCGACGCTGGACGGTGCCACCAAGCATGTGCTGAATGTGCTAGACGGTGCAGCCGTCAAGGCCTATGCAGAGGAGCTTGGCCCGATCGACGTACTGTTCAACTGCGCCGGTTTCGTGCATGCCGGCACGATCCTCGACTGCGAGGAAAAGGACTGGGATTTCTCCTTCAACCTGAATGCCAAGGCGATGTACACGACCTGCCGCGCTTTCCTGCCCGGGATGCTGGAAAAGGGCAAGGGCTCGATCGTCAACATGTCCTCCGTTGCTTCCAGCGTGAAGGGCGTGCCCAATCGCTTTGCCTATTGTGCCTCGAAGGCTGCCGTGATCGGCCTTACCAAGTCGATCGCCGCCGATTTCGTTGCCAAAGGCATCCGCGCCAATGCGATTTGCCCCGGCACGGTCGACAGCCCTTCGCTGCATGAGCGGCTGAAGGCAACCGGCGACTATGAGAAGGCGATGAAGGACTTTATTGCCCGCCAGCCGATGGGCCGCATCGCGACCTCCGAAGAGATCGCCGCGCTGGTGACCTATCTCGCCGGCGATGAGGCGGGCTTCACGACCGGCCAGATCCACGTCATCGACGGCGGCTGGACAGGCTAAGGCTGCATTTGAAGGTCGGAAGCCCTGTATTGCGGGGCTTCCTTTTATTTGCCACTCTCGTCGGCGAATCGGTTTGTAACGGCGATTTGCGATCAGGAGAATGGCATGGATGCGAACGGATTTTTGCATCGTTCCAAGGGGCTCATGCTGTGGCGCAAGCACCATGTCATCCTGATTTCCGTGCTTGCCGGTATTGCCGTCTTCCTGCTTCTGACATCACGTGATCTCAATGCCGGCAATCTGCTGATCGCCTGGGATGCGACCGCAGTCGTCTTCATAATATACAGCCTCTATCGAATGCTGACGGCCGACCCGCAGCGCATCCGCAAGCGCTCCGCCGATCTCGATTTCTCGGATGGCTTTCTGCTGTTTCTGTCGATTGCGGCGGCGCTCGCGAGCGTCGGCGGCATTGCCCTTGATCTGCTTGGCGTCAAGGACGCCTCACCCCAAGTCGCCTTCTATCGTGTGATGATGGCGATCGTGACGATCCTGATATCCTGGACCTTCCTGCACACGCTCTTCACCATCCACTATGCGCACCGGTTCTATAGCATTCCTGGCAAGGGGCAGGGGCTGAAATTCGCCGAACCGGTGGAGGAGCCGATCTATTGGGATTTTCTGTATTTCTCCTTCACGATCGGCGTGGCGGCGCAGACTGCCGATATCGGCATTTCCACCGTCTCGATGCGTAAGCTGGCGCTTCTGCACGCGATCCTCTCGTTCCTGTTCAACACGACAATTCTGGCGCTCGCCATAAATGTCGGGGCGAGCCTGATCTAGGCCCGCCCCGATGCGCCGATGATCCCTGCCGTCAAACGACGGCGTTGCCGGCCATGACGGCGAGGATCAGGAATACCAGGAAGATGATCAGGAAGATGGCGAAGAGAACGCGCGCAATGGTTGCGGTTGCCGCGGACACGCCGGAAAAGCCGAAAAAGCCGCTGATCAAAGAAATCACAAAGAAAATGAGAGCCCATTTCAGCATTTAGCAGTCTCCTCTGCGTTGTACTTCTTAAAGACGCGGGAGGAGGGTGATTTGTTCCGAGGACGGTTTGGTTTTGGCGGTGGTTGGGGAATTGTGGAGAGTGCGATACCCCCTCTGTCCCTATCGGGACAGAGGGGGTGCGGCGTCACACAGGCACGGGAACGTTTGTTTTACAGAAACCCCACATCACCCGTGATTGATCATCACATGCCGCACGGCCGTGTAGTCTTCGATCGCGTAGACCGACATATCCTTGCCGTAGCCGGATTGCTTGAGGCCGCCATGGGGCATTTCGTTGACCAGCATGAAGTGGGTGTTGATCCAGGTGCAGCCATATTGCAGGCGGGCAGCGGTCTGCATGCCGCGGCTGATGTCCTTTGTCCACACCGAGGAGGCGAGGCCGTAGTCGCTGTCATTGGCCCAGGTGACGGCGTCGTCGGCATTGGTGAAACGCGTTACGGAGACCACAGGCCCGAAGACTTCGCGGCGGACGATCTCGTCATCCTGCGTAGCGCCGGCAACGACGGTCGGTGCGTAGAAGAAGCCGCGTTCGCCGGAAATCTTGCCGCCTGTCGTGATCTCCATGTGCTTGTGCTCGGCGGCGCGGGTGACGAAGCTTTCGACGCGATCGCGCTGGCGCTTGGATATCAGCGGGCCGATCTCGTTTTCCGTGTCGTCGGCGAGGTTGAACTTGATGCTAGAGACGGCAGACGTCAGGTCGGCGACGAAGTTGTCATAGACTTTTGCGTCGGCATAGATGCGGCAGGCGGCGGTGCAATCCTGGCCGGCATTGTAGTAGCCGAAGGTGCGGATGCCTGACACGACGGCGTCGATATCGGCGTCGTCGAAGACGATGACGGGGGCCTTGCCGCCGAGTTCGAGATGCGTGCGCTTGACCGTCTTAGCGGCGGCGGCCAGTACCTTCTTGCCGGTGGCGACGTCGCCGGTGATGGAGACCATGCCGATCTTCGGGTGGTTGATCAGCGCGTTGCCGACGCTCTCGCCGCGGCCGAGGATTACGTTGACGACGCCCTCGGGAAGGACATCTGCCAGCAGCTTCGCCATCTTCAGCGCCGTCAGCGGTGTCTGCTCGGAGGGCTTGAAGACGACGGTGTTGCCGCCGGCAATGGCTGGCGCCAGCTTCCAGGCCATCATCATCAGCGGATAGTTCCAGGGCGCGATCGAGCCGACGATGCCGATCGGGTCGCGGCGGATCATCGAGGTGTGGCCGGGCAGATATTCGCCGGCGACCGGGCCGTGCAGGTTGCGAACCGCGCCGGCAAAGAAGCGGTAGCAGTCGACGATCGCCGGGATTTCATCGTTGAGCACGGCATTGATCGGCTTGCCGCAGTTCAGCGATTCCAGAGCAGCGAAGCCTTCGGCATCGCGCTCGATGGCGTCGGCGATCTTGAGGAGATAGGCCGAACGCTGGCTTGGCGTCGTTTGCGACCAGCTCGTAAAGGCTTTTTCGGCAGCGTCGACGGCGGCATCGATCTGGCCGAGTGACGCCTCGGGCAAGTTGAGAACGATCTCGCCCGTCTTCGGGTTGAGAACGCGTTCTTCCGTTTCCGTGCCGGCTTGGAAGCGGGAGCCGATCAACATTTGGGTATCCATTATTCTCTCCCTTTCATTTGCCGCCGCCGGCGATCTGGTCGCCGTCGCGGGTAAGATAGTAGGCTGCCAGGATCGGTAGGAAGGTGACAAGCACGACGACCATGGCGACGACGTTGGTTACGGGCCGTTGGCGCGGGCGGATGAGTTCCTCCAGCATCCAGATCGGCAATGTCATCTGCTGGCCGCCGGTGAAGGTGGTGACGATGACTTCATCGAAGGACAGCGCAAAGGCAAGCATGCCGCCTGCCAGCAGTGCCGTGCCGATATTTGGCAGGACGACATGGCGGAAGGTCTGGAAGCCATCGGCGCCGAGATCCATCGATGCCTCGATGAGCGAGCCGGAGGTTCGGCGGAAGCGGGCGACGGCGTTGTTATAAACAACGACGACGCAGAAGGTGGCATGGCCGAGAACGATGGTCCAGACCGAGAAGGGGATATCGAACAGGCTGAAGGCGGAGCGCAGGGCAATGCCGGTAATGATGCCGGGCAGTGCGATCGGCAGGATGACGAGCAGCGAGATCGCCTCGCGGCCGAAGAACTTCGTCTGGCTGACGGCAGCGGCGCAAAGTGTACCAAGGATCAATGCGATCACGGTCGCGATGGTCGCGACCTGCACCGAGAGTGCCAGGGCCGACCAGACGTCCGGCCTGTTCCAGGCGATGCCGAACCATTGCAGGGTGAGGCCCGGTGGTGGCCACTGATAGCTCTTCTCCTCCGTCGTGAAGGCATAGACGAAGATCAGCAGGATCGGCAGATGCAGGAAGAGGTGGCCGCCGGCGGCTGCGATCTTCAGAGGCAAGGAGGCACGTTGGCCACGATCAGAGCGCATCGAAAGCTCCCCGTTTCTTGGCGATCCAGAGATAGATGGCCATGATGACGATCGGCACGACCGAGAAGGCGGCGGCCAACGGTACGTTGCCGGCGGTTCCCTGCTGCGTATAGACGGCCTGGCCGATGAAGAGGCGCGAGGAGCCGATGATCTGCGGGATGATATAGTCGCCCAGGGTCAGCGAGAAGGTGAAGATGGAGCCGGCGACGACGCCAGGCAAGGCGAGCGGCAGCAGTACCGTGCGGAAGGTCTGCTTCGGCGTCGCGCCGAGATCGGAGGAGGCTTCGAGCAGGTTTGCCGGCACGCGCTCGAGGGCTGCCTGCGTCGGCAGGATCATATAGGGCAGCCAGATATAGACGAAGACAAGGAAGGTGCCGATATAGCTGACCGACAGCGAGTTGCCGCCGATGATGGGCAAGGCGAGCACGCCGTCGAGCAGCCAGCCGAGATGCAGCTTGGCGAAGATCCAGGTGAGGATGCCTTCCTTGGCGAGGATCAGTTTCCAGGCATAGACCTTGACGAGGTAGCTCGACCAGAGCGGCAGCATGACGCCGAGATAGAACAGTGCCTTCCATTTGCCCTGCGCATAGCGCGCCGCATAATAGGCGATGGGGAAAGCGACGAAGGCGGAAGCGATGGTGACGAGTGCGGCCATGACCACCGTGCGCACGATGATATCGAAATTAGCTGTATTCAGCAGCTGCGCATAGGTCGAGAGGGTGAATTCGTAATTCACCATTCCCGAGAAGTCGTCGATCGAGAAGAAGCTCTGCAGCAGCAGCGCAATCAGCGAGCCGATATAGATGATGCCGAGCCAGAGCAGCGGCGGCGTCAGCATCAGGAACAGCAAAAGCTTCGGGCGGCGCCAGAAGAGATCGGAGAGGCGACCGAAGACGCCACCGCGGCGCGGCAGGATCGAGGTTGGTGCCTGGCTCGGCGAGGCGGGGAAGGCGGCGGCGTTCATGCGGCGTCATCCATGTAATGGACATCCGTCGGCAGCCATGCGAGACGGACGGAAGCACCGGTATCCGGGGCTAGTTGCCCGGCGGGTACCGTCACATGCAGCCTGGTGCCGTTTGCTTCGACGGAGAGGCGGGTAGCGGCACCGAGAAAGCTCGTCGCTTTCACGGTCGCCGCCACGCCGCTCTCCTCAGTCAACCGGATGGCTTCGGGGCGCAGGCTCGCCCAGCGCCGCTCGCCGCCGAGCGACGACATGGTTTCGGGAGCAATGACGTTGGAGGAGCCGACGAAATCAGCAACGAAGCGGGTCTTCGGCCGCTGGTAGATGTCGTGCGGCGTACCCTGCTGCACGATGCGGCCGTCGTTGAAGACGGCGACGCGATCGGCCATGGACAGGGCCTCGCCCTGATCGTGGGTGACGAAGACGAAGGTGATGCCGAGCGCCCGCTGCAGGCTCTTCAGTTCCTCCTGCATCTGCTCGCGCAGCTTCAGGTCGAGAGCGCCGAGTGGTTCGTCGAGCAGCAGCACCTTCGGCTTGTTGACCAGAGCGCGGGCGAGCGCCACGCGCTGACGCTGGCCGCCGGAGAGCTGGCCGGGGCGGCGCGCGCCATAGCCAGGCAGCTTCACCAGCTCCAGCGCCTGTTCGGCGGCACGCACTCTTTCGTTCTTGCCGATACCCTTGACCATCAGCCCATAGGCGACGTTGTCGAGGATATTGAGATGCGGAAACAGCGCATAGTCCTGGAAGACCGTGTTGACGTTGCGCCGGTATGGCGGCACGCCTTCGGCGGTTTCACCGAAGATCTCGATATGACCGCCGGTTGGCTGCTCGAAGCCGGCAATCAGCCTGAGGCAGGTGGTCTTGCCGGAGCCGGAAGGGCCGAGCATGGCGAAGAATTCGCCGGGCGCGATCTCCAGATCGACGCGGTCCACGGCGCGGACCTGGCCGAAATGGCGCGACACCTGCTGGAAACGAACGGCGTTCATTGGCTTCTCCAGGGAAGGGTTGTTTTTTCCTTCTCCCCTTGGGGAGAAGGTGGCCCGAAGGGTCGGATGAGGGGGTGCGGCATAGCTGTCCTTCGCTTGTTGCTCAGGACATTCGTCACTTCGTTCCTCATCCCCCTCATCTGCCTTGTCAGGCATCTTCTCCCCGCTGGGGAGAAGAGGAAAGATCACCGTCCGCCGATCACGCCGATATAGTCGGAGACCCAGCGGTGATAGGGCACGCATTCGCTCTGCGTGCTGCATTTCGCAACCGGCGTCTTCCAGAACTTGATCTTGTCGAAGTGATCGTAGCCGTTGGTGGCGCAGCCGCTGTCGGTCAGCAGCTCATTGCCCTTGCAGGCGGCGGGAACCGAGGGCACGGCGCCGAACCAGGCGGCCGCATCGCCTTGAACCTTGGCCTGGAGCGAGTGTTCCATCCACATATAGGCGCAGTTCGGATGCTCGCTGTCGGCGTGCAACATGGTGGTATCGGCCCAGCCTGTGGTGCCCTCATCCGGGAAGGTGGAGGCGATCTTCTGCTTGTCGGCCTGCAGCAGGTTCACCTGGAACGGCCAGGAGCCGGAGGCGACGACGCCTTCGTTCTTGAAGTCGTCGGTCTGGATCATCGCGTCATGCCAGTAGCGGCTGACGATCTTGCGCTGGCCGCGCAGTAGCTCGAGGGCGGCCTTGTATTGGTCTTCGTTGAGCTCGTAAGGATCCTTGATGCCAAGTTCGGGCTTGTGGGCCATGAGATAGAGAGCGGCATCGGCAATATAGATCGGGCCGTCATAGGCCTGCACGCGGCCCTTGTTGGACTTGCCGTCAGGCAGGGTCGCTTCTTCGAAGACGATGTTCCAGCTCTTCGGCGCCTGGCCCTTGAAGGCGTCCGTATTGTACATCAGCACGTTCGGACCCCAGAGATAGGGCACGCCGTAGTGGACGCCGTTGACCGTGTGCCAGGGGGCATTCTTCAGGCGTTCGTCGAGGTTTTTCCAGCTCGGGATCAGATCGGTGTTGATCGGCTGGACACGCTTGCCGGCAACGAGGCGCAGCGATGCGTCACCAGAGGCTGTCACGAGGTCGAAGCCGCCTTCGTTCATCAGCGCGACCATTTCGTCCGATGTCGCAGCAGTCTTGACGCTGACCTTGCAGCCGGTTTCCTTCTCGAAGCCGGTGACCCAATCGTAATTCTTGTCGCTTTCACCGCGCTCGATATAGCCGGCCCATGCGACAATACTGACGGCGCCTTCGCCCTTGCCGAGCGTCTTCAACGGCTCGGCGGCAATGACTTGTGTGGCGAAACTTAAGGATGCGAGTGCGGCCGCGCATGATTTCAGCAGATGCTTCATCGGACTCTCCCGGTTTTTAAGCCTTGATGGCGTGGAGCCAGTGACTGGCTTCTTGTTCCCAGAAGAAAAAGTGACGCGATTTTGCCGCATTCGCAAATTCATTTATCAGAAAGGCGATATCGGAAATTCCGATTCCTAACTGTGCGTGGGCGAAAGATCGAAAACCGCCGGCCGCAGCTTTCCAGCCCGCATGAGGTGCTGCAGCGTGTAGGAAATGGAAAGGGCATCATCGAGCGCGTCATGGCCCTTAAGCGGCGGATGCTGCACGCCATAGTAATGGGAAAGCTCGTTGCCTGGCGTCTTCGCCAGATCCTCGATAGGCATTCCCGCCGCAAGCAGCAGCTTGACGGCATTGTCGAAACGATGCGCGGGGATCAGGGGCCGAATACCGGTGACATAGCAGCTGATTGCCATCATGTTCAGCTCGTCCTTGCCCCAGGACCAGAGACGGGCACCATCCGAGAAACGATCCAGACCGGCAATGGCGTCCTGCAGGGCCATTCCTTCCGCCTCGATGTTCTCTTCGGTCACACCCGTCAATGCGGTGAAGAACGGATCGAGCGCATATTGTTCGCCAAACCGATCGACCGGACGAACATAGGCCTTGTAGCTGTCCAGGACCGCGAAATCGTCTTCGAGACTGAGCTTGACGGCTCCAACTTGCGCGACGACCGGATCGGGATCATGGGCGGCACACCAGGACCGGCGTTGCGACCCTTCGAGGCAAAGGAACTCACAGTCGAATATGATTGCGGTCTTCATACCTGGCTCTCCATTCGCAGCCATCTTCGATTGTATTCCGTTCGGTCGGGTCGGAAGAACACTGCCTGTTACCGCTGCCGGCCCGAGCGCATGCTTTCTGCGACGCCGACGAAATCGCGAGCTGCTTGCGGCAGGCTGGAGCCCTTGCGCCAGACCATGCCGACCTGAACCACCGGCAACGAACCGGAGACGTCGCGGCTTTCGATGCGATCGCCTTCCAGTGACCAGGGACGATAGACGAGATCCGGCAGTAGTGCGACACCGGCGCCGGTCGCGACCAGGCTGCGCACCGCCTCGACCGAGCGGGTGCGGAAGGCGACATGCGGGCGGGCACCGAGCGCGGTCAAAAGCTTGCCGGTGTTTTCCTCGATTTCGTCGATGGTCAGCATGATCAGCGGCTCGCGGGTGATGTCCGCGACACTGATGATATCGGCCGAAACGAGAGGGTGACCCATCGGCAGCCAGAGGCGGTAGGGCGAGGTCTCCAGAATCTCGGCCTGCAGAGCCATGCGGTCTCGCAAATTGGAAATGACCATGACGGCGACGTCGAGCTCGCCACCAACCAGAAGATGTTCCAGATAACCGCCATTATCCTCGATGGCGCTGACCTCGACACCGGGACAGGCACGGCGATAGCGCGCCAGAAGATCTGACAGAACATAGCCGGCGACGAGCGATGTGACGCCGATATTCAGCGTGCCGCCGGCCTCGTTCTGCTTGCCGGAAAAGCTGGTGCGGGCATCGGAAACGGTCGCGAGGATCTTCGTCGCATGGCGCAGGAACTGGTGGCCGTTATGGGTGATCGACAGGCCGCGCGGATGGCGCTCGAACAGCTCGACGCCAAGGTCGCTTTCCAGCTCCTTGAGGGCTTCGGTCACAGAGGATTGGGAGATGGACAGGTTCTGCGCGGCCCGCGTCACGGAGCCTTGTTCCGCCACGGCGACGAAGTATTGCAACTGTCTCAGGGTGAAGGCCATGCTTCGGTTAGAGCATGTTCGCGCCAAGAAAGGCAAGTGCTCGTCATAGCTGTGAAAGTTTGGACCTTTTTTGGTAACGATATCGAAGACGATGCAAGTTTCGCCTCGGTTTTAAGTATTCCGAAACGCCAATTCCCTAACGTGAGGGTTGATCATTTTTGTCGGCTTGGAGTGGTCTATGCGGGAGCAGTTGGCGTGAGCGCCTTACTGCACATTTTCCGGGTACCCCGGAAACTTGTCGTCCTGATCGGCGGAGTGGCCCTTCTCGTGGGGTCTTCCGGCGTTTTTGCGCTTTATATTGGCAAGGACAGGCTGCTCGGTCTCGTATCTGCTTCCCCTGACGGGCTTCAGTGCACCGATGTCAATCTCATTACCATTCGCAAGGACAACCGCTTCTGGGTTCGAAAATATATTCGCACCGAGCCAACCGATGGGCTGACGCGGGTCAGGACTGCGCTCCGGGTTGCCAAGGCTGTCTATCAGGAACAGAAGCCGGATCTCGTTCAGGTTGTGGTTCTCGACCAGAACGGACCGACGTTGCGTTCCGACCTGCGCGGCCGAGCTCTTGGCGCCGATGTCGTCTATGTGGCCCATCCCGACCGACTGGTCGATGGTAGCTCCGAAGCACCGCTGACGGCACGCTATTACGATGGCGGTGCCAGCAATGCAGGCCTGTTTTACGGCGAGCAGATTACCATGCTACCTCAGGATATCGATGCGGCGATCGCTGGATTGAAGGATCTGTCCGACTGTGGCAATGCGCTGGCAGCGGACAATGGCGGCGATGCCAAGAAGGACAAGATGAAGGCGGCGATCGCTGCGGAAGAGAAAACGGCGGCAAAACAGGTCGAGAGCCACGATGCCAAGCCGCCGCTGCCGGAGCCGAAATCGACCGGCAATGTGCAGCCGGGCCATAATGAGAACGGCGAGTTCATCGGCGCCGATGCCGGTTCCAAAGATAAGAGCCCGTCACCGGGATTGGATCCGACCATGACGGGTGCAGCCGATCGCCGCTCGCCCGTCACCAACTGATCAAAACGGGATTTGCGCTATCGGGCGGAAAGGCAACAGCCTCATTCCGCCAGATGCTTCTCGCCGATAGCTTGGTAAAGCGCAAAAAGCGCCTCGTGAACTTCGCCTGCAAGGCGGTAGAAGTCGGGATTCGCCAGGATTGCGGGGTGCTGCAGCAGCTGGTCGTCGGTCATGTCGAGCATGATCGATACCGTGTGCATCGCCTCGTGGCAACCGAACGTTCCCGGCGCGTATTGCGAGAGATCGATATCGCCGATCTCAGCAAGATCGGCCAGCCGCTGATGCTCGCTATCGTCTGCGGCTGACATCTCTTTATCCGTCATAATACGCACCTTTGATGTTCGAAGGACCAGACTGGTCTCAATCGGCCTTGTTGCGGCGGGCCGGGAAGAGGATGATGTCACGGATCGACGGCGAGTTGGTCAAAAGCATGATGAGGCGGTCCACGCCTATGCCGAGACCGCCCGCCGGCGGCATGCCCTGGTCGATCGCGTCGAGGAACTCCTCATCCAGCTGTTTTTCCTTTTCGCCGCGCGCATGCGCCTGCTCGAGCTGCTCGACCATGCGGGCGCGCTGCTCTTCCGGATCGTTGAGTTCCGAGAAGGCGTTGCCGAGTTCCCAGGCGTTGCAATAGGTCTCGAAACGCTCGACGAGGCGTGGCTCGCCCGGTACTTCCTTGGCGAAGGGCGAGATGTCCTTCGGGAAGTGTGTCACGTGAGCCGGCTGGATCAGCGTACCCTCGACCTTCTCTTCGAAGATGAAGGCAAGGCATTCGCCCCAGGTCGCATCCTTCTCGACGGCGAAGCCGGCGGCCTTGGAGGCGGCGCGGGCTTCTTCGTCGGTCTTGATTGCCAGGAAGTCGATACCGGTCGCTTCCTTGACGGCATCGGGCATCGGCACGCGGCGGAACGGGCCTTTGAAGGAGATCTGCTTGTCGCCGAACGCGAATTCCGTGCTGCCATGGATCGACATGGCAAGCGTCGAGAACAGACGCTCTACGAGGTCCATGATGTCCTCGTAGTCGGCATAGGCCCAGTAGCACTCCATCATGGTGAATTCGGGATTGTGTCGGGTGGAGACGCCTTCGTTGCGGAAGTTGCGGTTGATCTCGAAGACCTTGTCGGTGAGGCCGGAGACCAGCGTGCGCTTCAGGAACAGTTCCGGCGCAATGCGCAAGTACATGTCGAGCTTCAGCGTATTGTGATGCGTCTTGAACGGCTCGGCGGTGGCGCCACCGTAAACCGAGTGCAGCATCGGTGTTTCGACCTCCATGAAGCCGTCATTTTCCATGAAACGGCGGATGCCGGAGACGATGCGGCTGCGCTGCTGGAAGCGGAGCTTCGATTCCTCGTTGGTCATGATGTCGAGGTGACGCTTGCGATAGCGCAGCTCGATATCGGAGAGGCCGTGCCACTTTTCAGGCATCGGCAGCAACGACTTTGTCAGCATCGTGATCTGCTGGGCATTGATCGTCAATTCGCCGCGCTTGGTGCGGCGCACGACGCCGGTGACGCCGATGATGTCGCCGATATCGATCATCGGCAGCAGAGAGCGGGCCTCTTCCGAGGTCACGTCCTTGTGGCTGAAGATCTGGATCTTGGCCGAGGCGTCGTGGATGTCCATGAACATGCCGGAGTTGCGCGAGGAATAGACGCGGCCGGCAACGGTGACGACATCGCCGGTTTCGGTATCCGGCTCCAGGCCTTCGTATTTCGCAGCGAGCTCGGCATTGGTCATGGTCCGGTGGAAATGCGCCGGATAGACGTCGCCGATCTGTTCGCGCAGCAGCTTCAGCTTCTGGCGGCGAACTTCCGTTGCGTCGGAGGAGAGGGCGGAGGCTTCGGTCTTGTCGTTCATGGTTTTAAAGTCCGGTTCAGTTCTTCGGGCCGACGAGTGCCGCAACGGTCTGCGCGGCCAGTTTTAGCCGCTGACGGACGACGGAGCGGCCGAGGATCGCCATGCTATCGAAAAGCGGGAGGGAGCGCGAGGAGCCCGATACGGCGACGAAAAGCGGCGCGACGATGACCTTCAGCTTCTTGCCCATGCGGTCGGCGATGGCGCGCAGCTCGGCTTCGATCGTCTCGACATTCCATTCGAGGATCTTTTCCAGATCCGGCTGCACAGTGTTCAGGATCTCAAGCAGTTCTTCCGGCGTCGACTTGATCTTGGCGAAAGCAGAGGGATCGAGGTTGAGGTCGGACTTGAACAGGAAGCCGGTCAAGTCGGGCAGCTCGCCAAGCTTGGTGATGCGCGACTGCGAAAGCTTCAGGCCTTCCTTCAGGCGATCATTTTCCATCGCCCAGGTCAGCACCCGCTGCTGGAATTCCTCTTCCGAGAGCTTTTCGCGGATCCAGCGGCCGTTCAGCCAGTCGAGCTTCTGGATGTCGAAGATCGCACCGGCCTTGGACAGGTTTTCCGGATCGAACTTTGCGGCAAGTTCATCCATGCTCAAGAGCTCTTCGCCTTCGGCGATCTGGATGAAGAACAGGCCGAGGAAATTCATCAGCGCCTCGGGAATATAGCCGAGGGCCGTATAATAGGAGATCGAGGTCGGGTTCTTGCGCTTCGACAGTTTCGACTTGTCGGCATTGCGCATCAGCGACAGGTGCATGAACACCGGCGGCTCCCAGCCGAGATACTGGTAGATCAGGATGTGCTTTGGCACCGAGGCGAGCCACTCTTCGCCGCGCGCGACATGGGTGATCTTCATCAGATGGTCGTCGACGACGTTGGCCATGTGGTAGGTCGGCATGCCATCGGCCTTGAGCAGGACCTGCATGTCGACGGCATCCCACGGGATTTCCACGTCGCCGTAAACGCCGTCGTGGAACTTGCACGAGCCTTCGGTCGGGATCTTCATGCGCACGACATGCGGCTCGCCGGCAGCAACGCGTGAGGTGACTTCCTCAGCCGAAAGGTTCAGACAGTGGCCGTCATACTTTGGCGGCAGGCCGGCGGCGCGCTGCGCCTCGCGCATCTTTTCCAGGCGCTCCGGCGTGCAGAAGCAGCGAAAGCCGTGACCGTTTGTGACGATCTGCTCGACATAGGGCTTGTAGAGGTCCTTGCGATCGCTCTGGCGATAGGGGCCGTAGGGGCCGCCGATATCGGGACCCTCCGACCATTTCAGGCCGCACCATTTCAGAGCATCGAGAACCTTGGTCTCGAATTCCGGGGTGGAGCGGGTCGCGTCGGTATCCTCGATGCGCAGGATGAACTCGCCGCCGTGTTTCTTGGCGAAGAGATAGTTGAACAGCGCGATGTAAGCGGTGCCGACATGCGGCTCGCCGGTGGGGGAGGGTGCGATGCGGACGCGAACGCCTGAGGTGGTCATCTTGTTTGCCCGTCATAAAAGGCCGGGCCGCGCTTGGGACAAGCGCCGTCCAGCCGAAAATGTCTATCTGGATCAGGAAACCGGCCGGAAAAGGGCGTCTTGCCGCTTCTATCAGCGTTTTCCGTATGGCTGGCCTTAGGCCATATTCAAGGGGTGACGTCAAGGGAAACTGCGCCGCGAGGGCAGGCAGAGGCACCGAGGACGCCGTGATGCATCGAAAAGGGCCTGCCTTCCAATTTCACGAAGCGTCTTTACACTTCGTAAGTGTTTCAGGAGAAAAGCCTTACGCTTGCCCAATTTGATTTGCAATTTTCGCGGCAGTGGCGAAATAGGTTTTCAATCGTTCACTCCGGGGATCCCATGAAGAAATTGATTCTGAGCTTGCTATTGTCGGCCTCGATGGTCGATGCTGCCGCTGCCCAATCGACCATTACGCGCGATAATTCGGCGAAACTGATCGAATCCTACCGCGCTTATATCGGCAACGACGATCTCTATAATTCCAAGGGCGAGCGCCTGACGGCGCCATGGCAGATCATCCGTCAGGACCGGGCCAACTATCACGCCTATCGCCGCCGAGACCGTGGCGACCAGGGCGACAGTTTCTTCTCATTGCCCTCCAATCGCCAGAAGCTGGAAGCCATGCTGGCAAACGGCAATATCGCCGACGATGCCGGGAATTATATCGTTCGCGGCAACGTCTGGATCAAGGTCGACATTTATGGCCGCGGCGAGATCGGCGAATGGGTCGACGTGCACGTCCAGGATTGATCGATGGGATGAAGCCGCACCTCATCATCGGTACGGCTTTTCCGATTAATGACTGCCTGAGGTCTTTTTCCGACGGTTCCGCGCCATCATGTTCAGCACTTCGACCAGAGCGGAGAAGGCCATGGCGGCGTAGATGTAGCCCTTGGGAACATGCACGCCCATGCCTTCAGCGATCAGCGTCGTGCCGATCATCAGCAGGAAGGCGAGCGCCAGCATGACGATGCTCGGGTTTTTCTCGATGAAGTTGGCGAGCGGGTTGGCGGCGACCAGCATGACCGTGACGGCGGCGATGACCGCGACAAACATGATCGGTAGGTGCGGCGTCATGCCGACGGCGGTGATGATGCTGTCGATCGAGAAGACCAGATCGAGCAGCAGGATCTGGCCGATCGCCGAAGCGAAGGTCGAGGTGGTGGATTTGGCGATGAAATCCTCACCCTGTTCCTGCGGATCGACATTGTGATGGATCTCCTTCGTCGCCTTCCAGACAAGGAAAAGGCCGCCGCCTATGAGGATCATATCCTTCCAGGAGAAGCCTTGGCCGAAGATTTCGAAGACCGGCTGGGTGAGCTGGACGATCCAGGCGACGGTTCCGAGCAGCGCAAGGCGCATGATAAGGGCGAGGCCGATACCGATCTTGCGGGCTCTGTCGCGATGTTCGGCCGGCAGCTTGTTGGTCAGGATCGAGATGAAGATGAGGTTGTCGATGCCGAGGACCACTTCCATGACGACGAGCGTGATGAGTGCCACCCATGCCCCCGGGTCCTGTATCAGCCCCACAATATCCATTGACGATGCCCCCTTTAATCAGCATTCGCCGATGCTGACCCCCAGCCCGGCCTCTCCAGAATGGCCGTAATGTAAGGAGTGTCATGGTTCGTACAAGCGGCGCCGCCATTTTCATGGCGGCGGCATTGTTTCCGGGTCTTGTTCCCAAGCTTGGTTTCTAGGCTTTGAGGGGGATCCAGATTTCCGTCACGCCCATGCCAGTGCGTGGGTCGAAGCGGTCGTCATAACGTTCCATCATGTCGGGGGTGCCGGCATGCTGTTGACCCGATTGCGGCAGCCAGTCTCCGAAGATCTGATGCACCGTCGCGGAAATGCCGGAGATGTGCCCGCGATGCGTGAAGATCGCGTAGCGCTGCTGCGGCAGTTTCGTCGTCACGAAACCTTCGGGCAGGCCGTCCACGGCGGAAACTTCGGCTGCCGACATGTAACGGAAGCTTTCGCTACCTTCTTCCGCCTGGGTGCAGACGCCATAGGCGACATTGCCGATCTGGCCGGGAATATGGCCGAAATGCTGATTGAATTTCTGCCAGAGCGAGGGGATGGCCTGTGTCGCCTCATAGGCATAGGTTTCCGCAAGGCCGGCAAGCAGCATTGCGGGATGGCTTTCGAAGCGCGGTGCCTCGAGCTTGGGAAGGCGGGTGTCGTCCATTCTGATCGGCTCCTGTAGAGTGAGGTTGCGAACGTGCCCCTGCTTGCGCAAGCTTTCCGGCGTCATGCCGAATTGCTCGCGGAAGGCACGGGTGAAGGCCTCGTGCGAGCCGTAGCCGGCATCGAGGGCAACCTGGAGAATGGAGGAGGAGCCGTCGGTCAGTGCGAGAGCCGCTTCGCTGAGGCGGCGGCTCCGGATATAGCTGCTGATCGAGTGGCCCGTCGTCATGCCGAAGACGCGCGAGAGATGAAAGCGCGACAGCCCGGCCGTCTCGGCGATCTCTTCGAGCGAGATGTCGGATTTAAAATGGCTTTCGATAAACCATATCGCTCTGCCGATCGCGCTCATTTTCAACTCCCCTGGTTGCCGGGCCACTCATAGGCCTGTGGCGGTGGCGATGCTTGATCGCCATTGCGGAGTTGAATGACTACACGCTCGCGGACAGCAGGAGAGGCCTGATCATCCTAATCCCTGCGATCCGGACCGTAGCCTGCCAGGAAGACGCGGACGGCGCCGCGCACGACATAGTCGATCTCTTCCTTCGAGGGCGGCGCGTCCATGTCGCCGAAGAGCCGCAGCTTGAAATAGCCGCCGCTGGCCATTTCCAGGAAGTGGCGGGCAGCCATGTCGAAGTCGTCGATCTTGAGATGGCCTGCGGCAACCTGCCGCTCGAGGAAGCCGCGCAGCACCGTGCGCAGATTTTCCGGACCGGTGAAAAAGCGTTGACAGAGCGAGGGCATGCGTTCACGCACGCCGATGACCGTGCGCATGGCGCTGATGGTCTTATCCGAGGTGACGTGCGTGACGAAGACGATACCGAAATCATACAGCGAAGTCGTCACATCGGCTTCGTCTGAAAGGGCATTGCGCACAAGGTTGACGAAATAGGCGCGCTCGCTCTCCATCATGGCGGCGAACAGATCTTCCTTGTTGGCGAAATAGACGTAGAGAGTGCCCTTGGAAACGCCCGCCTCGCGGGTGACATCGTTCATGCTCGCCGCATCGAAGCCCATTTTCATAAAGACACGCTTGGCGCCTTCGAGAATCTGATGACGCTTGGCAGGGTCCTCGCCGGCTGCCCAGCGTCCACCGGAGCCCGGCGCAGGTGCGTTCAACACAGCGGCATTTTGCGATTCGTGTTTCATCGGCTCTTTCATTGTCTCCTTTACGCGATACTCGATCACTTTTTCCAAATCTTAAACAGATTCGCGAAATAAATCGAACCGCTCAGTTCGATATCTCTTGATATGGCGTGAGAAAGGCTCTATGTCAATTGAACCGAACCGTTCGGTTCGATTATTTTGCCAGATTTTCGGTGGTAGGGAAATGTCGTCAAGTCATGGAAACAATGTAGCGCGTATCGTGAATGAGCCCGCTGATGCAGAAGTGGAAGCCCGGGAAACCGGTGCGCCTGCCGAGGCTCCAGCGGCCGAAACGCGCAGCAACCCCGCCCCCGCCCAGGCTGCGCCCACTGCTCCGGCC